>NZ_JASEWO010000016.1:0-40584 GCF_030024295.1 Pantoea sp. Pa-EAmG | reverse complement strand
TCGCTGGCGCCGAGATCTTTTGCCGCCTCCAGCATGCGCACGTCAAAGCCTTTCAGGCGCGAATAGACGGTAATCACCACAAACGGCAGGCAGAAAGTGATGTGGGAAAACAGCAGCGACCAGAAGCCGAGCGAAATCCCCAGCAGCATAAACAGCACCAGTAGCGAAATCGCCATCACGATATCCGGCGACATCATCACCACAAATAGCATACCGCTGACAAACGGCTTGCCGCGAAAACGATAGCGGTACAGCGCCACGGCGGTGAGCGAGCCGATCAGCGTCGCGCAGCTGGCCGACAGCACGCCCATGATCAGCGAATGCTGCGCCGCCTGAATCAGGCTGTCGTTATTGACCAGCAGGCGATACCACTGGGTGCTGAAGCCCTGCCAGTTGATGCCGAAGCGCGAGGCATTGAAGGAGTTAACGATCAGGATGATGATCGGAATGTAGAACCAGGCATAAATCACGGCCATGAAGCCGTAGCGTAATCCGCGCGCCATCATTGCAATGCCGCCTTGTGATTCAGCAGACGCGCTGCGCGCCAGTAAACCAGCAGCATCAGCCCCATCAGCAGCGTCATGACAATGCTGGTGGCGGCGCCGAACGGCCAGTCACGAATATTGAGGAACTGGCTTTTGATTATGTTACCGATCAACAGGTTCTTTGCTCCGCCCATTAAATCCGCTACGTAGAACAGCCCCATCGCCGGGATAAATACCAGTAGCGCGCCGGCAACGATACCGGGCAGGGTCAGCGGCAAAATGATACGGATGAAGGTCTGTAGCCTGCTGGCGCCAAGATCGCGCGCCGCTTCCAGGCAGGATTTATCCAGCTTCTCAAGGCTGGAGTAGAGCGGCAGTACCATAAATGGCAGCAGAATATAGATCAGCCCAAGGATCACCGCTTCCGGGGTGAACATGATGCGAAACGGCTTGTCGATGACGCCGAGCCACAGCAGAAATTCATTGAGCCAGCCGCGCGTGCTAAGAAAAATTTTCAGACCATAAATGCGGATCAGCGAGTTGGTCCAGAACGGCACAATCAGCAGAAACAGCATCAGCGGACGCAGACGCGCCGGCAGTCTGGTCAGGCACCAGGCAAAAGGGTAGCCGAGCAGCAGGCAGCACAGCGTGGCGATGCAGGCCATGTTGAGCGAGTGCAGCAGCACGTCGGCATACAGCGGATCGAGGAGCCGGCCGTAGTTGTTCAGGGTGAACACCATGCTGGCAAAGTGCGCGTCGTCGCGCGTCAGAAAGCTGGTGACGAAGATCATCAGATTCGGCAGCAACACGAACAGCGTCAGCCAGCCGACGATCAGCGCCACAATGGCTTTCTGCAGACGATTACGCATCCGTTTCATACGGCAGCACCACCTCCCAGTTTGGCACCCAGCTGACCGCCATTTTCTGGTTCAGCGAGTGGTCAAAATCCGGATCGTCCTCATTAAAGAACTCGCTGACGGTGAGCAGCTTGCCGTTCTCCAGTTCGACGGTGGATTCCAGCGTCATGCCTTTATAGTTGCGTTCGCGCACATAGCCGATCAGGTTTTCGCTGCGGCTGTCGTGATCGATCTCCTCGACGCGCAAATCTTCCGGTCGCAGCAGCACATGCAGCCGATCGCCGGGTTTGACCGGGAACGGGCAGTGAATATCACACTCGCGGCCTTCGACGCGAGCCCGTACCTGCGGCGCGTGCGCGCTACCGATCACTTCTGCATCAAACACGTTGATTTCGCCAATGAAGCGCGCCACAAACAGGTTCGCGGGCTCTTCGTAGATCTCGCGCGGCGTGCCGTCCTGCTCAATGCGCCCGTCACGCATCACCACGATGCGATCGGACATGGTCAGCGCTTCTTCCTGATCGTGCGTGACAAACACAAACGTGATGCCCAGCTTGCGCTGCAGCGCTTTCAGCTCGTTTTGCATCTGGCGGCGCAGTTTGTAATCCAGCGCGGAGAGCGACTCATCAAGCAGCAGCACTTTGGGCCGGTTGACCACCGCCCGCGCAATCGCCACGCGCTGCTGCTGGCCGCCGGAGAGCTGGTGTGGCCGGCGCGCGGCAAAGCTTTCCAGCTGCACCATCGCCAGCGCCTCGTTGACGCGCTGCGTCAGCTCTGCCGCCGGGGTTTTCTGCATGCGCAGGCCAAACGCGACGTTTTCAAACACCGACATGTGCGGAAACAGCGCGTAGCTCTGAAACACGGTATTGATATGGCGATGCTCGGCGGGCGTTTCAGTGATGTCGCTCTCATCCAGATGGATACGTCCGCTGTCGGCGCTTTCCAGCCCGGCGATCAGGCGCAGAATCGTGGTCTTACCGCAGCCGGAGGGGCCAAGCAGGGTGATAAATTCGCCATGACCGATGGTCAGGTCGAAATCCGGGATGATGGTTTTGCCATCGAAAGCTTTACTGATGCCAGAAAGCGTAACCAGCGCCTGCTGCGCGCGTGTTTGCGTCATTTTAGTCACTCAGTCTGATGATAATCAGGTTACAGCATAGCCGCCGGCGACAGCTTGCCGTGATGAAGGGCGCGATAATACCTGAAAAATGCGCCATTGCCATGTTCAGACACGGAATAACCTTGAAAAGTCTGCAAATTGCTGGAGTATGCTCATCGGGCCAGCCGGACGGGTGGCTGGCAGGGCGAATTTCAGCGCACGATTGAGCTGAGAGGGCTAACCTGAAGGATAATGATTTGACGCAACATGGCGATAATCAGGCCCCATGATAATAATGCAGGTTCTTTAGAGGGATGACAGATGGATCAATTACTTGAGCGTTTTCTCAGTTATGTGGCAGTAGAAACCCAGGCAAAACCTCAGGCGCGGCAGGTGCCGAGCAGCGAAGGGCAGTGGACGCTGGCGCGTCAGTTACAGGAAGAGCTTATTGCGCTGGGTTTTGTGGACGTCACCTTAAGCGATCATTGCTGTGTGATGGGCACCCTGCCGGCAAACGTCGACTGGCCGACGCCGGTGATCGGTTTTATTTCCCACATGGATACCTCGCCGGATTTCACCGCGAAAAATGTCAATCCGCAGATCATTGAAAACTATCGTGGCGGTGACATCGCGCTGGGCAACGGGGATGAAGTGCTCTCGCCGGTGATGTTCCCGGTGCTGCACAAGCTGACCGGGCATACGCTGATCACCACCGACGGTAAAACGCTGCTGGGCGCTGATGATAAAGCCGGTATCGCTGAGATCATGACGGCAATGGCCGAGCTGGCCAAAGGGGATGTGCCGCACGGCGCCATTCGCGTGGCCTTTACCCCGGATGAAGAGATCGGTCGCGGCACGTCGCACTTCGACGTTGAGGGGTTTGCGGCTGACTGGGCTTATACCGTTGACGGCAGCGATCTCGGCGAGTTTGAGTTCGAGAACTTTAATGCCGCGACGGCGCTGGTCAAAATCACCGGTAACAATGTGCATCCCGGCAGTGCGAAAAACGTGATGGTGAACGCGCTGGACCTGGCGATGCGCTTCCACGCCGAGCTGCCGGCCAAAGAGAAGCCGCAGTTTACCGACGGCTATGAAGGCTTTTTCCACCTGCACACTATTAAGGGATCGGTTGAGCACGCCGAGCTGATGTACCTGATTCGTGATTTTGATGCCGACAGCTACGAACAGCGTAAGCAGCTGCTGCAGGAGATTGGCCGCCGCGTCAGTAAAGGTCTGCAGGCTGAGTGCTCCATCAAGGTGGAGATCAGCGACAGCTATCGCAATATGCGGGAGAAGGTGGAACCGCATCCGCACATCATTGAGCTGGCGCTGCAGGCGATGCGCGACTGCGGTATCGAACCGAACGTGAAGCCAATTCGCGGCGGCACCGACGGATCGGCGCTGTCATGGAAAGGACTGCCGTGTCCGAATCTGTTTACCGGCGGCTACAATTACCACGGTAAACATGAGTTTGCGTCGCTGAATGTGATGGCGAAGTCGGTTGAGGTGATCGTGCGCCTGGCCGCGCTCGCGGCGGAGAAGAAGTAGGGCGGAGAGGGGCTTGCCCTCACCCTAACCCTCTCCCGCCTGCGGGAGAGGGGACCGATCGAGCGGGTATCAGGTTTTGTTTATTGCCTTAATCACTGCTTTACCCATCTTGTCGCAAGGCGAGCACGGTTTTCTCCCTCTCCCGCGGGCGGGAGAGAGGACCGTTCGAGCGAGGATCAGGCTCTTCATTTGCCCATGCCGCCGCCGGCGCTTTACTGCAATCGTCGCACGGTTTTCTCCCTCTCCCGCGGGCGGGAGAGGGCCGGGGTGAGGGAAACGGGCGCAGAGGACCTGATCAACTCAATCAGCAAAAAACCAGTACCCGCTGTTCACCAGTGCCGCCAGCTGAGCCAGCAGCGAAGGGTCATCCAGCGCATCGCCGAAATCTTCCAGCGTCAATACGTGTTTGTGTGCCAGCGCAGCCAGTACCGACGGATGCGCGCACTCAACGCGCTCACCGTTGACGTACACCGCGTCGCCCAGCGTCAGCACGCGCAGGCCGCCGAGGCGCGTCAGCGCATCACCCTGCTGCAGCGCGTCATAAATCTCATCCGGCTGATACGGCGGTTCCGGCGGAGCCACATCCAGCTCGTGACGCGACTGGGAAATAAATTCGCCAAACCACTGGTTAAACTGCTCCGGCTGATTAATCACATCCAGCATCACTTTGCGGATCCCTTCTACTTCCGACGGCAGAATCCGCGATGGGCAGTCACGCGCCGGCACATCCGGATCGCTGAAGCGGTAGCTGCCCAGCTCATGCGCCAGCATGTAATCCGCAAAGCCGCTGATTAGCTCGCGTCCGTTAGGTGCGCGGAAGCCGACTGAATAGTTGAGCGCGTTCTCCAGCGAATAGCCTTCATGCGGGAAACCCGGTGGAATATACAGAATGTCGCCTGGTTCCAGCTCTTCATCGATGATGGCGTCGAACGGTTCAACCTGCAGCAGATCCGGATGTGGGCAGTGCTGTTTCATCGGCACTTTTTCGCCTACGCGCCAGCGACGGCGGCCAGTGCCCTGAATAATAAACACATCGTATTGATCAAAGTGCGGGCCTACGCCGCCGCCCGGCACTGCGAACGAGATCATCAGGTCGTCGATACGCCAGTCGGGCAGAAAGCGGAACGGGCGCATCAGCGCAGCAGAAGGTTCATGCCAGTGGTTCACCGCCTGGACCAGCAGCGACCAGTTGCTTTCACCCAAATGATCGTAGCTTTCAAACGGACCATGGCTGACCTGCCATTTGCCGTTGTTGTGGCTGACGAGGCGGCTGTCCACCTCGTTTTCCATTGCCAGACCGGCCAGCTCATCCGGAGAAATCGGATCAATGAAGTTTTTGAAACCCCGTTTCAGCACCACCGGGCGTTTTTGCCAGTAGCGCTGAATAAAGTCGGGCCAGTTGATGTCGAGCTGATAGTCCATGCGAGGATTCCGGTTAGGGCCATAATTGCTGCCAAGTATAACAGCCCGCGTCCGGTTCTACTCGCGGTGATGTTCAACTTCCTGCCGCTGAAAAATCACCTCCATGCGGGCGCCGCCGAGCGGGCTGGTCGTGGCGATTACCTGACCGGCATACTGCTCGAGAATATCGCGCACTACCGCCAGTCCCAGTCCCTGACCGGGACGCAGCGTATCGGCACGCTGGCCGCGCACAAAGATCAGATCGCGCTTGCTTTCGGGAATGCCGGGGCCATCGTCGTCAATGAACAGATGCAGCGCGTTTTCCGTCTGGCGCGCGCTGACCTCAATAAATTCGAGGCAGTATTTGCAGGCGTTATCCAGCACGTTGCCCAGCACTTCCATAAAGTCATTTTGATCGCCGATAAAGGTCAGCTCCGGCGAAATATCCAGCGTGATCTCAACGCCCTTGCGCTGATACACCTTATTGAGCGCGGAACACAGGCTATCCAGCAGGGCCGAGACCGAATGCAGATCGCGCTGCAGCGGGTTGTGATCCGCCTGCATACTGGCGCGATGCAGGTAGTAGCCAATCTGCTGCGAGATGCGGCTGATCTGTTCGAGCATGACCGGCTCAGCCTGTTCGATGGTCAGCTCTTTGCCACCGCGCAGCGAGCGCAGCGTGCTTTGCAGCACCGCCAGCGGCGTTTTCAGGCTGTGCGTCAAATCCGACAGCGTGGTGCGATAGCGCGTGTAGCGCTGCCGTTCGTTGGTGAGCAACAGATTGAGGTTGCGCACCAGGCTGCGCAGCTCCTGCGGCGGGTTGTCGTCAAGATTTTCCCGGTGGCCGGTTTCCAGCTCGCGCACCTGCGAAGTCAGGTGGCCAATCGGGCGCAGGCTCCAGTGTGCCGCCAGCCACAGCAGCGGAATCACCAGCAGCAGATTGGCCGCCAGCACATAGCTAAACCACGACCACACCACGTCTGAGTGCTGCAGCTCCTGCGGGATCGAGTCCACCACCACAATGGTCAGCGCCGGCAGATTGGTGGTCGCGTCGTAGCGGTTGACCGCCACCGAGTGGGTGAAGGTGTCATTGCTGTCACTGTCCAGTGCGTGCAGCCGCTGCTGTGCCTGCGGATTGTTACCCATCGCCGCCATACTGGTGCGATTGCTGGTATCAATCTCGTAAAAGTCTGGCTTCATCAGCCAGTCGCGGCGAATGTTTTTGCGGATTTCCGGCACGTCGCGCTGTTGCCACAGCAGCTTACCGCGCTCGTCATAGATGAACACCAGCGTCGGGAAATTGAGCGTCATGCGTTCCGGCTGGGCGATGGTGAGCTTGTTGTCTTTCCACTGCGCGAGGGTGAAAAACAGATTGCTCTCGCCGCGCATCACGCGATAGGTATTTTTATCAAAGCTGACGACATAGCCAATGACCGCCACCATGCCATACGACAGCGACAAAAACAGCACGATCGCCGCCGTCGCCAGCAGGAAACGCGCGCGTAAGGAGAAAGGGCGCTGACGACGGAGCAGCTTCATAAATCAGAGATCAAAGCGGTATCCCTGGCCACGCACGGTGTTGATCACTTCGGTCGGGTGCAGCGCGAGAATTTTTTTGCGCAGCCGGCCCATCAGTACATCAATGGTGTGGCTTTCGCGCAATTCCGCATCGGGATACAGCTGCAGCATCAGCGAGTCTTTGCTGACCACTTTACCGGCATTGCGGATCAGTGTTTCAACAATGGTGTACTCAAACGCGGTCAGCTTGACCGGCGCGTCGTTCACCGTAAGCTCGCGGCGCGACAGGTCAACCTGGAACGGCGGCATGGAGATAATTTGCGAGGCGTGTCCGCTGTTGCGACGCATCAGCGCCTGTAAGCGGGCGGCGACCTCTTCAATGTGGAACGGCTTGGTCACGTAGTCATCGGCACCGGCTTCCAGCGCTTCAACTTTCGCCTGCCAGCCTTCGCGCGCGGTCAGCACCAGAATCGGCTGACGAATGGCATCGCCACGCCAGCGGCGAATCAGCGACATGCCGTCTTCGTCGGGCAGGCCGAGATCGACCAGCGCGATATCGGGAATGTGTTCCTGCAGGAAATAGTCGGCTTCTTTGGCGTCTTCGGCGGCATCCACCTGATGACCCATGTCACGTAACTGGACTGCGAGGTGATGGCGCAGCAGGGCATTATCTTCCACAACCAGAACACGCATAGAATTTCCTTACCTTCAACTCAGTGATGATGGCGAAAAGTATACGCTACGCCAGCTAAACCGCAGATTAACACTCCGCTGTGATGCACTAGCAGGGGAACCTCAGCCACCACGTGACGTGCATGACTGAGGTAACACCAACTTGCCATAGCCTGAGTTTTCAGAGCAAGGAATTACTTCAGGTCGTCAACCATCTGAATCGCGCGGCCGAGGTAGTTGGCTGGCGTCATCTGCTTCAGGCGCACTTTCTCTGCTTCCGGCAGCTCCAGGCTGTCGATAAACGCCTGCATACCGGCTGCGTCCACGCGCTTGCCGCGCGTCAGCTCTTTCAGCTTCTCATACGGCTTTTCAATGCCGTAGCGGCGCATCACGGTCTGGATCGGCTCAGCCAGGACTTCCCAGTTGTGATCCAGCTCGTCCAGCAGGCGATCGCGGTTCACTTCCAGCTTGGAGATACCTTTGAGCGTGGCCTGATAGGCGATCAATGCATAGCCGACGCCGACACCGAGGTTACGCAGCACGGTAGAATCGGTCAGATCGCGCTGCCAGCGTGATACCGGCAGTTTGCTGGCCAGGTGCTGCATCACCGCATTGGCCAGCCCCAGATTCCCTTCGGAGTTTTCGAAGTCGATAGGGTTAACCTTGTGCGGCATGGTTGAAGAGCCAATTTCGCCAGCAATGGTTTTCTGTTTGAAATGGTTCAGGGCGATGTAACCCCAGATGTCGCGGTCAAAATCAATCAGGATGGTATTGAAGCGCGCGATGCAGTCAAACAGCTCGGCGATGTAGTCATGCGGCTCGATCTGCGTGGTGTACGGGTTCCAGCTGATGCCCAGCGAGGTCACAAACTGCTCGCTCAGCTGATGCCAGTCCACTTCCGGATACGCGGCGATGTGCGCATTGTAGTTGCCCACCGCGCCGTTGATTTTGCCCAGCACTTCCACCTTGCTCAGCTGACGCAGCTGGCGTTCCATGCGGTAGGCCACGTTGGCCATCTCTTTGCCCATGGTGGAGGGCGTTGCCGGCTGACCGTGGGTGCGCGACAGCAGCGGAATGTCGCGGTACTCCTGCGCCAGGCCCTTCACGGCGGTGATGATCTGGTTCCAGAACGGCACGATCACGTCGCGGCGTGCGGTTTCCAGCATCAGCGCGTGTGACAGGTTATTGATATCTTCGGAGGTGCAGGCGAAATGGATAAACTCAGACACCGCGTGCAGCGCCGGCACGTTCGCTACTTTCTCTTTCAGAAAGTACTCGACGGCTTTCACGTCATGGTTGGTGGTGCGCTCAATGGTTTTGATGCGCGCCGCATCTTCTTCGCTGAAACCGGCGACAATTGCATCAAGGAAAGCGTTTGCGTCGGCATCAAATGCAGGAACTTCCTTGATCTCTGCGGTCGCGGCCAGTTTCTGTAACCAGCGAACTTCAACCTCAACGCGGAACTTCAGCAAACCGTATTCGCTGAAAATGGCGCGCAGTGGGCTGACTTTATCGCCGTAACGACCATCGACAGGTGAGACGGCGGTCAGAGAGGATAATTCCATCAGTGCAACTCCTGAATCGTTAACAATATAGGGCAGGGCGGCGCTTAATACGCCGGACCCAGCCGGGATAAAAGGGTTTTCGCTTCGCGCAGCAGACGCTGGCGCGCAAACATCAGCTGCAGACGACCGCCGCCGACCTGCTGCCACAGCACCGCCGCGCGGATACCGGCCAGCAGCGCAGCGCGAACTTTGCTCTGCACCTGCGAATTCTGCAGCACCTGCGGTGAGCCGGTCACCTGAATGCGCGGGCCGAGCGGGCTAATCACATCGACGTAAATGCCGGCCATAGCGCTGGTGATGGTGTCTGATTCCAGTTCGTAATGCGCCAGCTGACGATCAAGCTGGCCGATGCGCTGCGCCAGGGTGTTTAGCGCGGTTTTGTTACCGTGCAGTTTACGCTCCAGCACCATCAGGCTCAGGGTATAACGCGTCAGGTCGGCGCTGGCACCCTGCCGGCTGCCGCTGTTCAGCACCGCCATCAGCGCTTCCAGCCCGGGGCGCAGGTTGGCTTCATCGTTGCCAAACACCGCCAGCGTTGAGCCTGGATTTAAATCCAGCAGGCTGCGCAGCGACACCTGCAGCGCCGCGTTGTTGCAGTGCCCCTGGTGTGCCAGCTGCTGCACCAGATGGGCTGCCTGGCAAACGCCGGCCAGCGCCAGCGTTATCTCATAATAGTTTTTAGCCACGCTTCACTCCTGTAGACGCGTCGGCAGTGCCGACTCAGGCCTCTGTCAGCGGCAGGCGCTGTTCAATAATACCGCCACCAAGGCACACGTCACCGAGGTAAAATACCGCGGACTGGCCCGGAGTGACGGCCGCGACCGGCTCATCGAAACGCACTTCAATGCGATCGTCGCCGTGCGGAATGATCTCGCAGGGAATGTCGCTCTGACGATAGCGGGTTTTCACCGTGCAGCGTAGCGCTGCAGTCACTGGCTGGCGATCGACCCAGTGCAGCTGCTGTGCTATCAGGCCCACCGACATCAGGCGCGGATGATCGCCGCCCTGTGCGACAATCAGCGTATTGCGCGCGACATCTTTGTCGACCACATACCACGGATCGTCATTGCTCTCTTTGCGTCCGCCGATGCCCAGCCCTTTACGCTGACCCAGGGTGTGATACATCAGCCCCTGGTGTTCACCGACCACTTCACCGTCAACGGTTTCGATGACGCCCGGCTGGGCCGGCAGGTAACGACCGAGGAAGTCGCGGAATTTACGCTCGCCGATAAAGCAAATACCGGTGGAGTCTTTTTTCTTCGCCGTAATCAGATCGAGCTGTTCGGCGATGCGGCGCACCTCAGGCTTCTCCAGTTCGCCGACCGGGAACAGGCTCTGTGCAATCTGCTGGTGGCTGAGCGTGTAGAGGAAATAGCTCTGATCTTTGTTGCCGTCGAGACCGCGCAGCAGCTGGCTGGTGCCATTGACATCGGCACGGCGCACATAGTGGCCGGTGGCAATGTAGTCTGCGCCGAGATCGTCTGCAGCGAATTCGAGAAACGCTTTGAACTTGATCTCTTTGTTACACAGAATATCCGGGTTCGGCGTGCGTCCGGCCTTGTACTCTTCCAGAAAGTGCTCGAACACGTTGTCCCAGTACTCAGCGGCGAAATTGATTTTGTGCAGTTTGATGCCGAGCTTGTCACACACGGCCTGTGCGTCAGCCAGATCGTCAGCGGCGGTGCAATACTCCTCGCCATCGTCTTCCTCCCAGTTCTTCATGAACAGGCCTTCAACCTGATAGCCCTGCTGCTGCAGTAACCAGGCGGAAACGGAAGAATCGACGCCGCCGGACATCCCGACGATCACTTTTTTCTGGCTGTTGTCAGACATGACGCACTCTTGATTACGATAAAAACAGGCGGCGCATTCTATCACGCGGAAGCGTTGTGCGCACCCTCATGAAACGGCCACTGATACGGGGCTATCAGCTGCAGCGGATAGCGGGCCCCCTGCTGCCACAGCCGCACGCTTTCGGCCACCAGCGGCGAACGCAGCGTCTCTGCGCTGAGAATCTGCGCGGGCGACAGCCACCAGCAGCAGTCAATATCGCTGTCGTGTGGCGTGGTGGTCACGGTGGCAGGCAGATCGAGGCCAAACAGAAAACGCACAAAAGGTGTATGGTCCGGGGCGATCCACTGCTGCACGCCGAGAAAATAGTCGGGCTGCGCGCTGATGCCGGTCTCTTCGTACAGCTCACGTTGCGCGGCTTCCAGCAGCGTTTCATCGGCCTCAAGATGACCGGCCGGCTGATTCCAGGTAACGCGGCCGTCGACGCGCTCTTCTACCACCAGTAATTTGCCCTGCGCGTGCACCATACAGGCGACGGTTACATGAGGTTTAAACATCGTTCCTCCCAAATAGTTAACCTGACGTTATCGAAATGTATAAACTACGTCCGGTCGCTGATGTCGCGCCATTCGCCCGGTGCCAAATCCTGCAGCTGGTAATCACCCATGGCAAAACGGATCAGGCGTAACGTTGGAAAGCCAATGTGCGCCGTCATCCTTCGGACCTGGCGATTGCGCCCTTCATACAGCGTGATTTTCAGCCAGCAGGTGGGGATAGCTTTGCGCTCGCGAATCGGCGGGGTGCGCGGCCACAGCCACGCGGGTTCAGGCACCACTTCTGCGCCCGCCGGCAACGTTGGACCATCGTTAAGGGTGATGCCACTGCGCAGGCGGGATAAATCTGATTCCTGCGGCACGCCTTCCACCTGAACGTAATAGATTTTGCCGGTGCGCTTGCCCGGCTGCGTCAGCTGCGCCTGCAGTGCGCCATCGTTGGTCAGAATCATCAACCCTTCGCTGTCGCGGTCGAGACGGCCTGCGGCATACACCTCGCTCACCGGCACAAAATCTTTCAGCGTGCGGCGGCCAGCCTCATCGCTGAACTGCGGCAGAACATCGAAAGGTTTGTTAAAGAGTATGACGCGACGCGGACCTTTTGGCCGCGTGTCACGCCGCGCGGGCTGGCGCGCCGGGGCAGCAGGGCGCTTATGCTGGTGAATTCGTTGAGAAGTTTTTCGCATGGGCTTTGCAGTTGGTAACAATCGGCGCATTATAGCGCGAAACTGCGGTGATTGGCGTGGCGGAAATATTCAAGTAGTATTGACGCGCATCTTACAAATCATTAACAAAAAATCGCTCGAAGGAGAGGTTAATGGAAAGCAAAGTAGTTGTTCCGGCGGAAGGTCAAAAAATCACCCTGGATCAGGGCAAACTGAACGTTCCGAATAACCCAGTCATTCCTTATATCGAAGGTGATGGCATCGGCGTTGATGTTTCCCCTGTCATGCTGAAAGTGGTTGATGCCGCTGTGAAGAAAGCCTACAACGGCGAGCGTAAAATTTCCTGGATGGAAATTTACACCGGCGAAAAATCCGTCGAACTCTATGGCCAGGATGTCTGGCTGCCGCAGGAAACCCTCGATTTAATCAAAGAGTACCGCGTGGCCATTAAAGGCCCACTGACTACCCCGGTAGGTGGCGGTATTCGTTCCCTGAACGTGGCACTGCGCCAGGAACTGGACCTGTACGTGTGTCTGCGTCCGGTACGTTACTACAAAGGTACGCCAAGCCCGGTTAAACGTCCTGAAGATACCGACATGGTGATCTTCCGCGAAAACTCCGAAGATATCTATGCTGGTATCGAGTGGAAAGCCGGTACGCCGGAAGCGGACAAAGTGATCAAATTCCTGCGTGAAGAGATGGGCGTGAAGAAAATTCGCTTCCCGCAGCAGTGTGGTATTGGCGTGAAGCCGTGTTCAGAAGAGGGCACGAAACGTCTGGTGCGTGCCGCGGTTGAATACACCATCACCAATGACCGTGATTCCCTGACGCTGGTGCACAAAGGCAACATTATGAAGTTCACCGAAGGCTCTTTCAAAGACTGGGGCTACCAGCTGGTGAAAGAAGAGTTCGGCGGCGAGCTGATCGATGGCGGTCCGTGGATGAAGTTCAAAAACCCGAACACCGGTAAAGAGATCATCGTTAAAGATGTGATCGCTGACGCCTTCCTGCAGCAGATCCTGCTGCGTCCAGCCGAGTATGACGTTATCGCCTGTATGAACCTGAACGGTGACTACATTTCTGATGCCCTGGCGGCACAGGTAGGCGGTATTGGTATCGCACCGGGCGCCAACATCGGTGACGAGTGCGCACTGTTCGAAGCTACCCACGGTACGGCACCGAAGTATGCGGGCCAGGATAAAGTGAACCCAGGTTCCGTGATCCTGTCTGCAGAGATGATGCTGCGTCACCTGGAGTGGTTCGAAGCGGCTGACCTGATTGTTAAAGGCATGGAAGGCGCAATCGCTGCCAAAACCGTGACCTACGACTTTGAGCGTCTGATGGACGGCGCTAAGCTGCTGAAATGTTCTGAGTTTGGTGACGCGATCATCGCGAACATGTAATTTGCCCTGAGCAAATGCAACATGAAAGGGAGCCGCAGGGCTCCCTTTTTTTATGCTGGCAGCGGGAAGGACTTCTGTCACCGCCGGTTTGCCATGCATGACGACCGTGCGATGCGTGGCTTTATTCCGCCGGAGGCTGTAACTGACCGATCTGGCTATCGCGCGCCTGCGACAAACGCCAGAAATCATTGCCGGCCGGATGCTGGTAAATCCGCAGCGAAAACTGACCGACAATGGCGTAGATGAATTCAAATATCGCCGACTGGGAATTTTCGTAATCAACCCACAGTACCGAGGAGGTAAAGCAATAAACCTCTACCGGCAATCCCTCCGGTGAGGGTTTCATCGCGCGCACCACGATATACATATCTTTTTTAATATCGTCGCGCTGTGCCAGCCAGGCGGTGAGATAGTGACGGAACACCGTGAGGTTGGTAATGCCGTTTTCGGCAAACCAGCGGTCACCGACCACGCTGCTATCGCGGCCATCCATCAGGATTGAAAGCTGCTCACTGACGCCGCGAATCTGGCTCATCTGCTGCACCATTTGCTGATCGAGAAAGCGAATCGAGGTCTGGTCGAGATGAAAGCTGCGCATGATACGCCGCGCGCCGGAAGAGAACATCGCCTGCCAGTTGGTGTAGGTTTCGGTCAGGAAATTTTTGGTCGGGATCCGCGACAGCGTATTGTCCCAGTTGCGGATGGTAATGGTATGCAGAGCGATATCAATCACTTCACCGCTGATGCCGTTATCCGGCATTTCAATCCAGTCGCCAAGCTGCAGCACATCGTTCGATGACACCTGAATATTGGCCACCAGCGACAGCAGGGTGTGCTGAAACACTAACATCAATACCGCCGCGACCGCACCCAGACTGGAGATGATAATCACCGGCGATTTGTTCGACATGATAGCCAGAATCATGATGGCGGAAATGATGTGCACCAGAATCTTACCGATCTGGATATAACCTTTTATCGAGTGGTTCTTGCGCTTCGACTTACGCGAATAGGAGTTATTAACGATCTCCAGCACTTCGTTAAAGAACAGCGACAGATATACAAAAAACAGAATGCCGCAGATGGTTTTCACCGCGATCAGCAGATGCTCGGGCAGGTCCGGCATAAACTGCAGCAGGTAATAGACGGTGATCACCGGAATAAAATTCGACAGCTTTTCTGAGAGCCGGACGTCTTTATCCAGCGGCACCTGGTTTTTATGCGTGCTAAAGAACACGCGGCGCACCACTTTTACCACGAAGAACTTGCAGATCAGATGGGTGACCATGCCGGCAACCAGTAACAGCAGCAGGCTGAAGGTGGCGGAGAGCACCGTGTTGCCTTCAATAAACGTTTGTATGTCGCGTAAGTAATTCATTTTAACCACATGCCGGCCGGTTGAGGCGGGAATTCAAACATAAAGCGGCCACGGACGATAAGCGACGCGTGCGCAATAGTGTTGCTACGAGACCAGCGCTTTGCGTGCCGCCTCGGCAAGAAAATGGCTGCGGCTGCTGTAGCGCGCGTTATTACTGACCATCTTATCGATCTTCTCAATCAGCAGATGCGGCATAGTGATATTGATGCGCTCGGATTTGCCCAGATAGCGGGTGACATCAATATCAACGTAGATCCACACGCCGGGCTGGCTAAATTCCTGCTGCCAGTGCTGCGCCGGCTCCGGAATCAACAAGCCTTTCTCCGCCATCAGTTCAAAGTGGGCATGCAGCGCAGATTGCGCATCCTGCAGCGTTTGCTCGGGCGTATCACCGGCAAAATAACAGCCGGTGACATCCGGGAAATAACCACTGGCCGAGCCGTCAGCGTCAATCTCTACCAAAGCGGGAAACAGCATCATGTCACCTCTGAGCAAGCGGAATAAAACCAGCATGGATCAATCCAGCCTGGCGTCTTTCAGAATCTGCATCAGCGTGCCTGTCTTCATATCCTTCTGCGGATGCGGCACGGTGATCAGATGAGCAAAATCCGGATGTGAGAACTGATGATGACTGCCGCGTATGCGCTCCAGCTTCCAGCCATTCTTTTGCAGCACTTTAATCAGCGTCGCGCTCTTCATCGGACTTCCTGTAGGTGAAATTATACACACAATACACACTGATGCAAGGCGGTCTCTGCCATCACATCGGCGGGTCATGGCCAAACTAACCGGGACGGCCATGACAGGCACCCGTTGATGCTGCGTTCTGCGTGCTGTTTTCCACGGCTTTTTCCCGCTGCGATAGTGGTTTGCGTAAAACTTTGAAACAGTTAACATCCCGGCACCGGCGCGCGTGCCATTTGCTGGCTGAACCGCTATCTTCAGCCTTCATCAATCCGGAGGTGCTATGCAAAGTGTGATCAAGTTTGTAAAAGGCTGGCTGATTTTTTCCCTGCTGTGGGGCATTTTTATGTGGTTTGTATCCTGGCAGGCACAGGGCAAAACGCCGGGCATGATGATTGTCATGAGCCTGTATGCCGGTTTGATTTATCAGGCATTAATGACCATGGTGGCGCGTTACAAAGCGCGGCGCGCACAGGCCTGATTATTCACAACTGCCGACATAGCTTTGCGTCGCGCTGACGCTAATTTGCATGACATCCGGCAAGCTGAGCGCTCACTAATCAGCGTGTAAGGCGGGCAGGATGGGAAGAACGTTACTGACGGGATGGTTTTTATTGCTGCTATCACTGGCGGCCAGTGCGCAATTACCGGTAGGGCCTGTGGTGATAGCGGGACAGCATGGGCGCCACCTGTCCGGGCACAGCAGTACGGCAGATGTCGCCGAGACGCCGGATGAACATATTCAGGAACGACGGGACGGCGTGCCGCAGCGGCATTGAGTATCGGGGCCGCACGGGCCCCGATTGCCGGGGATTATTTACGGCCCAGCAGGAAACCGACAATCACGCCGATGCTGGCGGCAACAGCCAGCCCGGTCGCCGGGTTGTCGCGTACCGATCTCACCACGCAGTCTGCTGCATCCTGCACTGCATAACTGGCCTGCGCCGGATAGCGTCGCGCGGCACCGCGTGCCTGATGGCGGCGTGAACCGGTGAACTCGCCAAATTTTTCCTGTACGGCACCCGCCGCTTCATTCAATTTTGCTTCCGCTTTATCGGTCATATTAACTCCCTGAGAGTGGTGAATGTCTCTTTCAGCGTAGACAGAGAAGTGCAGACCAGCAACCTGGTGGCTTTTCAGGATGTAACAGTGGTTTGCAGGAATCGGCATTGCTGTCCATACCTGGTAAGGACCACGTTAAGCTGCACGAACCTCACGCAGCGCTCACTGAACGGAGGAGAAATGAAACGCGATATCCTTAATGAAGACGATTACGATGAAGTTTGCCGGGTGATTGGCGATGCGGTGATTGTCCTTTCCGAGTGCGGTCATGAAACCAGACGGGAGGAGATTGCCCGTTTGCTGCAGCGTACGCGCCACGATCGCGCCCACGACGAACGCGATGAACAGCGTATGCTCGAGCACGCGATTCGTCTGGTACGGCCGTAAGCGCAGGGCGTCACGCGGACGCCCTCACTGCTGGCCGCGATACGCCGGGTACCAGCTCACCAGGAAGTGGCGCAGATGATCAAAACACCATTCGGCATCGTCTGCCTGCTGGCAGTAATAGCGAATGGTGACCTTCTCATAGCGGCGATGGCGCTGCTGCAGCGGCGACCAGCTCCAGTCCAGCACCGCGCGCGCATAGTTGACCAGCGCGTCGCGCGGCATGCTGTGCTGCTGCTCCTGGCGGCGCAGATACATCTCAAAGAACTGATCGAGGCTCTGTGTCTCTTCGCTGCTACAGTCCAGCGTGGGGCGGAACGCCACATCGAGAAAGCCGCACACGCCGTCTGCGCGCTGCTGCCAGTCACAGGCCAGCGTCATAAACAGGCCATCCTGCAGATTGACCTCTTCCAGCAGACGACGCAAATTTTCAGAATGTTTACCGGCGGCGATCTCATCAATGCGATCGGTTTCCAGCGTCAGGTCAAAACCGCACGGGTTGACCGAGCCATCCGCGTCTCGGGTGGCCGGAAAGGGGAAATCAATATAACCGTTATTGTCCAGACTCTTTTCCATAATGCAGGTCCGCAGCATGACAAACGCTGACAATAAACTATCTGCGCGCGCCACGCACGGCTTATGGACACGTCCAGGTAATCATGGTGTTACGCGCCGGGTTGATCAGGCGGAACTGCTTGTCGCTGAGCCGCTGTGCATAAAAGCCTTCCGGCGTCACGGCAGAAGGGACATAGCGGAAACGGTCGGTGGAGTGCAGTGCGCCGCTGCTCAGCGTTACGCCATCGCGCGCCACCGAAAACGAATTCACCAAATCGAAAATGCGCCCTTCGGTGTGGCCCAGCGACTGACCATGGAGCGTTGCGACCTCGCCGGGGCAATCGACGCCTTTCGGCGTGGAGCTGCAGCCAGCCAGCAGGATAAGTGTGAGTAGAAAACTGAGTCTTAACATGGTCCTGTTCCTGGTGCATTCCCTGATTTATGCTGGCCTGACGATGCGCGCCACTGATCCGATCATAGCATGTCTGACGCCACTGCCCATTTGCCATTTGTTTAATCGTTAAGCGGTAAGCATGTAAAGGGGTGACTTTGCTAGCAGATAAACGTTATTCTTGCCAGCGTTGCGCACCAGGTAAGCAAAACAAGGGTAAATCCATGAGAGAAGAAGAAGCCAGTTTAATGATTCTTCAGCACGCGATTGATAAGTTAGACGCCGACAAAAAACAGCAGGTGATGAACTGCGTGACGGCGATCCATGAAGTTATGCAGCGTTTCGATCCAGACGATGCCGGACTGGCGCTGATGCTGGTGGCCGCGCAGGTCGCGGCAGAGTAGCTCCATCCCATCCCGGTCTTAACCATTTATTTCACCCACCAGCCAGCGGTGAATCACCCGCACCATATATTGCTGCTGCTCTGCCGTTAACGGCTGATGCGCAGCAATGCCATGCCATTTTGCCAGACAGCCGCGGCAGCAGGTTGCCGTGGCGTGCTGGGCGATAAATACCGGATGGCCGCGCATTGGCGTCTGTTTGCCATCATTCTTTGGTTCGGCTGCGGCCAGTCTTTGCTGGATAAAATCGGCCGCGTGTTGGTCGATCACCGCCGGGCCTTTCTCAATACAGTACTGTCGCTCTTTCGCGCCTAAATGGAAGCGGCGGCGAAACGGCGATTGCGCCAGCCGCGCGAATAATGCCTGTTCATCTCGCATAACATCCTCCTGACGCGATCTTAGCGCATTTTACTTAACTCGTTACAAAGATATCCCGTTCGAATAAAACATCACAAAATCAGTTACTTGTAGGATTTCTTCCTACCCGCACTGGCTGAACTGCGGTCGCAGGTTACCGCACCGGCGGCGGTTGTATGTTACCCTCTGGCCAATTAAATTCCTGTAAAATCATGATCTAACCTCAGTGGAGAACCCCATGAAGGCGATAACCCTTGCCGCGCTCCTGATGGCTTGCCAGATTGCCCCCGCGTGGAGCGAAAGCGAATTCCAGATTACCTGCCCGGGCCGCCCCACCATGACGGTATCGCGTGCCGCCTACGGGCTCAGCACGCTGATGTGGCCAACCCGGCATTTCCAGATTGCCGCCGGGCAGCAGCGCACGCGTCTGCAGGACGGCGATAAGGTCGCCATCACCCGTTTCCGCAATGGCGATCAGCTGATCGTGAATAAAAACAGCGGCGAAACCTTTTTCGTCTACGCCGACAGCGATAAGCTGTTGCCCTGCAACCGCACGGAAAAACGCGATGCTGATATTCTGTCGCTGGAGCGCTACGACGACCGCCAGCACCCCTCTTCATAATGCCGCCACAAGGAGCCGACCATGCAATTAAGCGTTACGGATAGCGTCACGCATCAGGATCTGGATGAAATGCGCCTCGGCCTGAACGCCTTCAACAGCCGCTTTATTGACATCAATGAGATGAAAGCCATCGGTGTGTTCATTAAAGACGGCGCCGGGAAAAAGCTGGCGGGACTGACGGGCTCAACCTATGGCAACTGGTTACGCATTGATATGCTGTGGGTCAGCGATGGGTTACGCGGGCAGGGCGCCGGCAGCCAGCTGATTCAGGCTGCCGAACAGGAAGCCCGCGCACGCGGCTGCCGTTACGCGCAGGTGGATACCGCCAGCTTTCAGGCTCGGCCGTTTTATGAAAAGCTTGGCTATACGCTACGTTTTAGCCTTGATCACTATCCGCGCGAACATCAGCGTCACTATCTGAGCAAGACGCTGTAATCACAGCAGTGGCTGCTGGCGCAGATCCAGCGGCGACTGTTCCGCTTCATCAATCGCGGCCAGCCAGCTCTGTAAATCGACCTTCGCCCAGGAGAGATGCCCGCGCGTGGTGCTCATCAGCACTACATCCGGACGCAGCGAGCGGTACAGCTCCAGCGACTGCTGCAGCTCCGCAGGATTACTGTCCGGCACCAGCACGCTGATCCAGCGATGGTAATCGCGCGTCAGGGTGTCGCCGACAAACAGGTAGGTCTGGCCGAGCGGTGAGTGATACAGGTAGCTGCAGCTGCCCGGCGTGTGGCCCGGCGTGGGCAGCAGGTGAAAGTCGCCAAAGTGCACGTCCTGATGCGTGAAGGTTTCGTCCGGCTCAATCACCAGGCTCACCGGGCCGAGCGAGCGGCTGTGGCAATACAGCGCACTATTGAATCGCTGCTGAATGGCCCGCGCGCCCGGCGCGGCTTCGTGCCAGTGGGTAAAATAGTGGCGAATCACGCCGCCCGCGTCCGCGAGCACTTCATGATCCAGCAGCTGCTCAACGCGACCAATCAACAGGTTGCCGCGCGGATGGCGCAGCATAAACCCGTGCATCATTAAATCATTGGCCGTCTCTTCGGCGGGAAATTCCGGCGTGGAGATCCACAAGTCTTCGTACAGCGGCTTCAATAGCGGTCTCCTGCGGCAACACGTCAGCGCAACGTCGGATGGCCGGTAAAGGCTAACCGCGCGGCGCCCTGGTCAATCTCAAGCGTGGCGCTGGCGCCAAGCGGCAGCGTCACGGTATCGGCATCATGGCCAAACGGCAGATCGCTGATTACCGCAATCTGGTACTCATCACGCAACCGCTGCCACACCGTGGCGAAATCAAAGCCGTTGTCGTAATCGGACAGGGCGGTGCTGGTGAAGCTGCCGGTGACAATGGCGCGCTGGCGCGCCAGAATACCGCTCTGCTGCAGCTGAATCAGCATACGCTCAATGCGGAACGGATGCTCATTCACATCCTCGATCACCAGAATGCCGTCTTCAATCTGCGGCAGCCACGGCGTGCCAATCAGGGAGCAGATCATCGCCAGATTGCCGCCCCACAGCGTGCCCTGCCAGCGGCCGCGATCCGGACTGGCGCTGTGCCACGCCAGATTGACTGTAGGAGATGTTAGCGCCTGCCAAAAGTGGCTGACGGTAAATTCAGATAAAGCCTCCGCGCCAAAATTGCCGGCCAGCATCGGTCCGCTGAAGGTGATCAGCCCGGTTTGCGCCAGCAGCGCCAGCTGAATAGCGGTGAAATCACTGTGGCCGCACAGCGCGACAGGCTGATTAAGCAGGCGACGCTGCAGCGCCACATAGTCGAGGTGATCGAGCAGGCGTGAGGCACCATAGCCGCCGCGCACCGCCAGTACGATATCCGGCAGCGACGCCAGCGACGCCAGCGCATTCACGTCCTGCAGGCGCTGCGCGTCATCACCGGCAAAACGCTGCCAGCGGCGCGTAATGGCTTCCGTATTTTGCAGTTGATGGCCCTCCGCCTGCAGGCGCTGTACCGCGCGCCAGGCGGCGTCCTGATTGTGGCAATAACCGGAAGGGGCGATGAGGCGTATTGATCGAGGGGCGAGCATAACTTCCATCCTGCTGTCTGTTGGCCTGCCGATGATGACGAAATGCGTTACCGAAGTCACGGTAGCACAAGGTTTTTTACGTATTTAGGATAAACGGTAATTTTACCTTTTACCGTCATGGTTATGATAGCTTGCGCCAATCTTATAGCGGAACCAAAAATCAGTGAAAATTCGATTACTTATGCTGTCTGCTTTGCTGCTGGCTGGCTGTGCCAGCGAGCCGGAAAAACCGGTGACGCCGGAGAAAAATACGCCATTAACCCAGGCGCCGCCGTCGAAAGTGAATGATGCATGGTCACTGTTTACCGAAGATGCCGCCAGTCATTATGGCGTTGATGAGAAGCTGATCAGCGCCATTATTAGTGTCGAATCCGGGGGCAACCCAACCGTGGTAAGCCGTTCTAACGCGGTCGGGCTGATGCAGATCAAAGCCGCCACCGCCGGACGCGAGGTGTATCGCGCACAGGGACGCCACGGCCAGCCGAGTAACTCCGAACTGCGCGACCCGGCGAAAAATATTGATATCGGCGCGGCCTATATCCGGATTCTGCAGGATTCCGCCCTGGCGGGCATTCGCGATCCGCTGACGCTGCGCTATGCCACCATTGTTTCCTATGCCAACGGTGCCGGCGCGCTGCTACGTACCTTCTCGCGCGACCGCGATCGCGCCATTGCAATGATCAACGCCATGACGCCGGATGAGTTCTACCAGCACGTGCAGAACAAGCATCCGGCTGCCCAGGCGCCGCGCTACCTGTGGAAAGTCACCACCGCCTATCGCACCATCGGCTAATACGGCTGGCGGGGCTCAGTGCTGTGCGCGCTCTGCCGCGCCCTCATTTGAGGCATCACTGAGGTTAATGCGCGGCAGCACGCCGCCGGTGAACTCCACGCGGCGCATCGGGAAGGCGAAACGAATCTGTTTCTGCTCCAGCTGCGCCATCAGTTGCAGGTTAATCTCCTGCTGGATGTCCATGTATTTGTTGTAATCGGCGCTCAGCACGAAATAGACCACCTCAAACGTCAGCTGCGATTCGTCAAACGACAGGAAATGGGCGCGATCAAAGCGCGTGTCCGGCACGCCTTCAATGATGCGTTGCACCATGCCGCCAATCTGCCGCACTTTCTCCGCCGGCGTGCCGTAATTAATCCCGAACTTAAACACGATGCGCCGCTGCTGCATGCGTTTGTAGTTGTGGATGGTTTGCTGCAGCAGAATGGTGTTGGAGCAGACAATCTGTTCGCCGCCGAGACTGCGCAGCCGGGTGGTTTTCAGGCCAATGTGCTCAATAGAGCCGGCGATGTCGCCGAACACAATAAAGTCGCCGTGCTCAAAGGGCTTATCGAAGCCAATCGCCAGCGAAGCGAACACATCGCTCAGCACCGTCTGAATCGCCAGCGCGATGGCGATACCGCCGACGCCGAGGCTGGCCACCAGCGCGGTGATATTGATCCCCATATTGGAGAGGATCGCCAGCAGCATCATCACCCACACCACGACACGCAGCAGAATACCGAGGATCACCGTGGTGACCGGATTGCGCACGTGCAGCGGATCGCGCAGCAACGAGTGCAGCCACAGGCGAATGCCGCCGTCAATCCACAGCGTGAGCTGCAGAATCAGCGCCAGGAACCAGCCGTGGGCGATGGCGACGCTCCAGCTGTCCGGCAGGTCGACAAATTTCAGCGCGATCAGCAGCGAGAAGATCAGCAGCAGCAGCTGACTGGTGCTGCGCAGAATCTCCACCAGAATGCCGGTGGAACGCACGTGGCGCTGTTCGCTGTAGTGGGCGATACGGTTAGAGACAAAGCGAATGACGGTGCGCAGCAGCCAGTAAACAATCAGCGTGCCGAACACAATGATGGCGCTATTAATCCAGAAGTTTTGATTGAGAAAGATAAGTTGCAAATGGTGGGCAGAAAGCCAGTTTTCCATTGGGGAGCATCTCTTTGCTGGGAGCCGGTGAAAAGAATGTGCAAGGAGAAAGCATAGACTACGCTGGCGTCGCGCGGGACGCCGGCGGTTTACTGGAAGCGATTGGCCTTGTCGCGCGCCAGCCGCTCCAGCGCAAAAATCACCTGCTGCAGCTGACGCTCCTGCACCGGTTCGATGGCGGTAAAACGGAAGCTAAGCCGCGGCGTGATGCGGGTTTCGTTCTTGCTGGTCACGGTGCTGCGCTCGCCGATGTGCAGCAGCTGTGCGGTCACTTCGAACTGGCCATATTCGCCCAGCTCAACGCGCAGCTTTTTGAAGGTATCGCCACGGTTAAGACCTTCCGGCAGCGCCTCATCCAGCAACACGCCGACGCCGCCGAGCGACAGATCCTGCAGGCGAAAGCGCGCGGTGCTGCCGTCTGGCCACTGGCTGTGGCAGTAAAATACCGGTTCGAGCGGCGCGTTGACGCGAAAGAACTCCCGGCGCTGAATCTGCCACACCAGGTCGGGCAGCGCGGCGGCAAAGGCGGGCAGGCCGTCATAATCGATGCGGGTTAATCCCTGCAGCCCAAACTCCACTTTGGCACCGTGGGTTTCGGCCGCAATATTCACTTCGCCACCCTGCAGTGCCAAATCATTGTCCAGCGCGTTGCTGCCGAGATCAAAAATCACCCGATCTTCATCCGCGGCCAGCAGCCGGCTGATGAACTGACCACGGGAGAAATTGACCATCAGCAGGGTTTGATAACGCAACAAATCCTTCATCACGTTCAACACCGCTAGCGTACCGCGCTTGAGATATTGTTCTTTATCGGCGTCTTTCACGTCCTGCTCCACCTGTCCGATTGCTATTTTACGAGTGCCACTGCTCTTCGTCGGTTATCGACCGGGGCGATAAAAGCTTTAGCCGGCGTGAACGAATTCATCATGATGTTGATGTAGCAGAGAAAAAATTCCCGGCTATACTTAGCGCGATGAACACCTTGATTCATAACGTAAGGAGCAGTAAATGGGTATTCTTTCATGGATTATTTTTGGTTTGATTGCCGGGATTATCGCTAAATGGATCATGCCAGGTAAAGATGGCGGCGGATTTATTTTGACCGTGGTACTCGGGATTGTCGGTGCGGTGGTGGGCGGCTGGATCAGTACCCTGTTCGGCTTTGGCCGGGTTGACGGCTTCAACTTTGGCAGCTTTGTGGTCGCGGTGATCGGTGCCATTGTGGTGCTGTGGATCTACCGTAAAGTCCGCAGCTGACGCCAAATCACGATTCAACAAGATCCGCAGTCCCGTCCGGGGCTGCGGATTTTTTTATGTCGTCAGAAATCGTAGCCGATTGTGGCGGTCAGCGTCCGCTCCGCGCCGCGATAGCAGTAACCGGTGCCGTAGCAGGCTGCCAGATACTTTTTATCCGTCAGATTGCGGGCATTCAGCTGCAGCCAGGCACCTTTCAGGCTCGACTGCCACGCGCCCAGATCGGCGCGCAGCGAGGCGTCAAACAGGGTCACCGACGGCAAACGGGTGGTGTTTTCGTTATCGGCCCACTGGCGACCAATGTAGCGCACCCCGGCACCCGCGCTCAGGCCGTAATCAAACTGATAATGCCCCCACAGCGACGCCATGCTATTTGGCGTGACGTACGGCGTATGGCCATCGTTGCCGTCCACGGAATCCTTAAAGCGCAGATGGTTGAGCGTATAACCGGCAATGGTGCTGAACCGTTCGGTCAGCTGGCTGCGCGCCTCCAGTTCAATGCCCTGCGCATGCACTTTGCCGGACGGGGTGTAGGTGCCGTCCTGCACGTTACGGTTGGCCACATCGTTCTGCGTCAGGTCGTACAGGGCCACGCTGTAGAGATCGCGCGTGCCGTTCGGCTGGTATTTCACCCCGGCTTCATACTGCTCTGAGGTGGTCGGTTTCAGCTGATTCCCGTCGGGATCGGTCAGCGAAGCCGGGGTAATCGCCTGGCTCCAGCTGACGTACGGCGACACGCCATTATCAAAGGCGTACAGCAGCGCGGCGCGGCCGCTGACGTGATCGTCCTGACGACGACTATTGCCATTCTCTGACACGATGCGGTCATAGCGACCAGACAAATCCAGATGCCAGCGCTGCCACGCCATCTCATCCTGCAGATAGAGGCCGCTCTGATAGTAGCGGCGCGTCTGTGCTGTCCAGAGGTAATCCGGCTGGCTGCCGATGGCCTCGCCGCTCCAGGCATTCAGCGGTGAGGCAGCGCCGCTGGCGTCGCTCAGATCATTTTTGTAGCGGTGATACTCCGCGCCGAGCGTGACGCGATGCTGCAGCGCACCGCTGGCAAACTCCGCCTGCAGCTGGTTATCGGTCGCCCATGCGCTGAGCGAAGAGCGCTCACCGGAGTAGTAGCGGTTGAGCAGGTCCGGATTGTCGCTGTTCCAGCCAATCTGGTACACCTGGTCGAGCGCCACGCTGGAATGGCTGTAGCTGCCGGTGCTGTGCACCGACCATACCTCATCGAAACGGTGCGAAAAGTCGTAGCCGTAAATCTGCTCATGACGTTTGAACTGATCCAGCGCGCTGTCGCCCTCATAAAAACCGTCGCTCAGCCAGCGGCCATTGTGGCTGTAAAGCGTGCCTTCCGCCGGCACCGAGCCGTGATAGCCGCCTGAGGGATCTTTTTGCAGATAAGCACGCAGCAGCAGGCTGGTGTCTTCATCCGGCTGCCATAGCAGCTGGGGTGACAGCGCGTATTTCTCTTCGCGCGTGTGGTCGTACTGGGTATCGCTGTTGCGCGTGATGCCGGCCAGGCGGTACGCCCATTGATCGTTAATCGCGTCGGTGTAATCAAAGGCGGCGCTGTTACTGGCATTGCTGCCGGTGGCGAAGCGTAAATGGCCCTGTGAAGCAAACTGCGGCCGCTTCGTGACCATGTTCACCAGCCCGCCCGGCACCGTCTGGCCATAAAGGGCAGAAGAGGGGCCTTTAATTACGTCGATGCGGTCAAGGAACCAGTTATCCACCTGCAGGATGTTGAAGCTGCCGCCGTCGCTCATCACGCGCAGACCGTCAAGGAAGGTGTTGTCGACGTCACCGCCGTGGAAACCGCGCAGCGAAATGGTGTCGTAACGCGTGGCCGCGCCACCAAAGTTGGTGAAAACCCCCGGGGTATAGCCCAGCGCCTGGTTCAGATCCTGCGCGCCCTGATCGTCAATCTGCTGACGCGTCACCACGGAAATGGACTGCGGCGTGGTGACGAGTGGACGATCGCTTTTCGTGGCGCCGCTGCGGGTGGCGAGATAGCCCGCCGTGGGCGAGGTGGCGCTCTCCTGCGGCTGTGCGGTGACCACCAGAGAGGGTTCGGCAACGCCGAGTGCCGGAAACGCCAGCGCCAGCGCGCACAGCAGCCGGCCACGGTTAAGGGGGAACAGCGCGGTCATAATGATTCCTTTGGCTGAGAACAAAAGCCGCACCACACCAGCGCGGCGGTTAATGATGAGAAAAAGAGTCATTTTAAGATTGAGAATTATTATCTTTTAGTAAGGGGTGTTTCAAGATGTAAAAGATAAGTAATGAAAAAGTGTGATGCGCAGGGGGATGCCGCAACGCCGGGCGTGGTCATCGCCTGGCTTTGGCATCGGGCTTGAAAAGCAGGTGCGCACGGCGGCGCACCTGACGTCAGGGTTATTTCGCCGCGTTTAGCGTCGGCATTGAGGGAATGTCGCGTGTGCTGTTACAGGTTTTATCTTTCGGACAATACTTATCCAGCAGCTTCAGCGTTACGCCGTTAGTCCAGCCAAAACCGTCCTGCAGCGGATACTCGCCGCCACCACCACCGCCCAGTTGGGCACCGTCGACCACATACTTCTCAACCAGCTTGTGTTCGCGATCGTAAGTTTGCTGCACATTTTGCAGGAAGCGCTGACCAATCTGCTGTGCCAGCTGGTTCTGCTTGTAGTGCTCCAGACCTTCGACCGCTACCCACTGCAGCGGGGCCCAGCCGTTAGGCGCATCCCACTGCTGGCCGTTGTTTACCGTCGTGGTGACCAGCCCGCCCGGTTTCAGCAGCTGTTTTTCCACGGCGGCGGCGGTACGTTCCGCCTGTTTGTCGCCCGCCAGCTGCATATACAGCGGGAACAGCGTGGCGGCGGTGAGCTGATTGTGCACCTGCTTTTTCTGGAAATCGTAGTCGGCATACCAGCCCTGTTTGTCATCCCACAGGTAACGATTGATCGCTGCCTGGCGCTTCTCTGCATCCGCCGCAAACTGCTGCGCTTTATCATTCTGTTTTGCCAGCTTCGCGGCTTTCGCCAGCGTCTGCTCCAGGTGGAACAGCAGGCTGTTGAGGTCAACCGGGGCCAGCTGGGTGGTGCGAATCGAGGCCAGATTGTGCGCATCGGTGAACCAGCGTGAACTGAAGTCCCAGCCCGAGGCGGCGCCCGCGCGCAGATCGCGATACACCTGCTGTTTATTGCGCTCAGGCGCTTTTTTCGCGGTGTTGACATCGTCCAGCCAGGATTCGGTGCGCGGCACGTCACGGTCATCCCAGTAGCGATTGAGCAGGGTGCCGTCGCTCAGCTTCACCACGCGCTTGCTCGCCTGGCCAGCAGCCACCTTGTCGCTGTCCGCCATCCAGTAGTCATACTCTTTTTGCAGCTGTGGCAGATACTGGCGGTAGACATCATCTCCCTTGTGGCTGGCCAGCAAATCCACCATCAGGCTGAAGAACGGCGGCTGCGAGCGGCTGAGATAGTAGCTGCGGTTGCCGTTAGGGATGTGGCCGTACTTGTCCAGCTCGCTGGCGAAGTTGTCCACCATATCCTGCACCCGATCCCAGTGGCCGCTCTCTGCCAGCCCGAGCATGGTGAAGTAGCTGTCCCAGTAATAGACTTCGCGGAAACGCCCGCCCGGCACCACGTACGGTTTCGGCAGTGGCAGCAGCGAATCGTACTGGCTGGCCGTTGGCGTGCTGCGCGTCAGCACCGGCCACAGGCCATTGATGTGCGCGCGCAGGCTCTGGCCGGCGGGCGGCACGTATTTATCCTGCGCTTTGGGCAGGGTGAAGTTGGTGTCCACGAAGCGCCTGAGATCGAAATTACGCTGACCTTTCTGCATCTGCCAGTCGGCGAGAATCGACGCCGGATCATATTTGGGGACCGCATCGGCAAAGGTTTTCTGGTCCGGATAAAATCTGGCCTGCTGCACGGCACTGAATAGTGGGCCGAGTCGCACATCCGGCGGCTGCGGCTGGGCGCTGAGCATGCGGCTGTTATCCTCAGCATGCACAGCAGACGCGCTCAGCAGCGCCGCGCTGAGCAACAGGGTAAGACGCGCAGGCGTAAACACTACATTTTTTATCATCGGTTTTTCTCCTTGTCCGAAAAGGTGGTGCGCTAACGCATTGACCACCCGAACAACTTTAGACGTTAACGCGCCGCTTAGCCTTTTGCAGCGGCGGAAATGTGAAGCCTTCGCGATTAATCGCCGGAAAATTGCGGTGCCGCGCGGGTTTTTACTTGCCCTGCGCCGCTATTTGACTGAGGCTGAAAGAAAAAAGGAGAGCAGTATGGAGATCATCTGGTATCACCCGTCGCTGAATCCGCAGCCGTGGCTGGACGGCATGCGCCAGCGACTGCCAGCTGTGCGCATCCGCCACTGGCAGCCGGGCGACAGTGCCCCCGCCGACTACGCCATTGTGCGATCGCCGCCGGTGGAGATGCTGGCGGGACGGGCGCTGCGTGGCGTATTCGCCATGGGGGCCGGCGTGGACGAAATTTTGCGGCAGCTGCGCACGCACCCTGAGATGCTGGCTGACGCGGTGCCGCTCTACCGGCTGGAAGACACCGGCATGGCACGCCAGATGCAGGAGTATGCGAACTGGTGCGTGCTGGGCTGGTTCCGCCGCTTCGCCGACTATCACCAGCAGCAGCGACAGGCGCTGTGGCAGCCGCTGCCGGACCGCGAACGTGCTGATTTTACCATTGGCGTGCTGGGGGCAGGCGTGCTTGGCCGTAGCGTGCTGGAGAGCCTGCGCCAGTGGGGCTTCCCGCTGCGCTGCTGGAGCCGCTCGCCGAAGCAGATAGCGGGGGTCACCACCTTTCACGGCCGCGACCAGCTGGCGGATTTTCTCGCTGACAGTCAGGTATTAATTGATTTGCTGCCCGCCACGCCGGAAACCAGCAACCTGATCGATGGCGCCTTTCTCCGCGCGCTACCGCGCGGCGCCTGTTTCCTCAATCTCGCGCGCGGTGCGCACGTGGTGGAGGCCGATCTGCTGGCGGCGCTGGAGAGCGGTCAGCTGGCCGCCGCCGCGCTGGACGTATTCCAGGTGGAACCGCTGCCAGCCGCGAGTCCGCTGTGGTCTCATCCGCGTGTCATGATTACCCCGCATAATGCCGCCACCACCTTGCCGCATGAGGCGATGGACTATATCGCCGGTGCCATCACGGCACTGGAGCAGGGCCAACAGCCGCGCGGTCTGGTCGATCGCCAGCGTGGCTATTAATTCAGCAGAGGAGAAGAGGATGTATCCCGTCGATTTACATATGCACACCGTGGCCAGCACCCATGCGTACAGCACGCTGCACGATTACGTCGCGCAGGCGAAACAGAACGGCCTGAAGCTGTTCGCCATTACCGATCACGGTCCGGACATGGCCGATGCGCCGCACTACTGGCATTTTGTGAATATGCGCATCTGGCCGCGCGTGATTGACGGCGTCGGCGTGCTGCGCGGCATTGAAGCCAACATCAAAAATCAGCAGGGTGAGATTGATTGCAGCGGGCCGATGCTGGATGCGCTGGATCTGATCGTCGCCGGCTTCCATGAGCCGGTCTATGCGCCGCGCGACAAGGCTCACCACACCGAAGCGATGATCGCCACCATGGCCAGCGGACTGGTGCACATCATCAGCCATCCGGGCAACCCGAAATTCCCGGTGGATATTCGCGCCATCGCGGAAGCCGCCGCGCACTACGATGTGGCGCTGGAGATCAACAACTCGTCGTTTACCCATTCGCGTCCGGGCAGTGAACCTAACTGCCGCGCGATTGCGGAAGCGGTGCGTGACGCCGGTGGCCGGCTGGCGTTTGGCTCCGATTCGCACACCGCCTTTACGCTCGGTGATTTCGAACACTGCCTGCGTATTACGCGCGAAGTGGATTTTCCGCAGGATCGCGTGTTAAATGTCACGCCGCGTCGCCTGCTCGACTTTCTCGAACAGCGCACCGGCAAACACATTGCGGAATTTGCCGACTTTTAACTTTTTTGCCTCAAGGAATTCTGTTGCATGAATGAGTTTTCCATTCTCTGCCGCGTCATCGGCTCGCTGTTTAATCGCCAGCCGCAGGACCCGCTGCTGGTGCCGCTGTTCACCCTGCTGCGCGAAGGCAAACTGAAAGATCAGTGGCCGCTGGAGCAGGATGAACTGCTGACCCGGCTGCAGCAGAATAGCGATCCACAGGCGCTGGCGGCGGATTACAATGCGCTGTTCGTCGGCAGCGACTGCAGCGTACCGCCGTACGCCTCACAGTGGCCGAACGGACCGCAGGAAGCCGAGGTGCGGGCGTTTTTAACCTCACGCGGTATGCCACTGAGCGAGTCGCCGGTCGATCACTTTGGCGTGCTGCTGCTGGCGGCCTCCTGGCTGGAAGATCAGTCTGCAGAAGATGAGGCGGCGGCCCAGCTGGCGCTGTTCGATGACTACCTGCTGCCGTGGTGCGGCGCCTTCCTCGGTAAAGTGGAAGCCCACGCCACCACCGCGTTTTATCGCACGCTGGCGGCGCTGAGCCGTGAGGCGATTCAGGCGATGTATGACGAACTGCGTGAAGAGGGCGACGACGCCTGAGTCGTCACCAGCAGGGATGGCTGCTGCCGGGCAGCTGCGCCGGTGCCGCGCATAGCATCGGCGTACCGGGCAGATAAGCCGCGGCGCGCAGGCGCTCGCCAATCCCCCAGCGATTGATCTCCAGCGCGCTCAGCGCATCGTGCGGCTGCGGCGTAATGCCGCGCTGTTCGCCTTGTGGCGCTGCGCCGTGCTGCTGAAGCAGCAGCGCGGTACGCGCCAGCGACAAACGCGCCTGCCAGCCGGTGCCGTTAATTCGGCGCTGGCGTAATCCTTCCAGCACCGCGGCCGCCATCATATAGCCGGTGGCGTGATCCAGCGCCTGCACCGGCAGCGGCGTCGGTTTAACGCCTGCCTGCCAGCGCATACCCTGTTCGGCGATGCCGCAGGCCATCTGCACCAGGCTGTCAAAACCGCGCCGGTTGCGCCACGGCCCGTGCCAGCCCCAGGCGTTGAGGCTGACATCCACCAGCCCCGGCGCCAGCCGCTGACGGCTCTCCGCATCCAGCCCCAGCTTTTCCAGTGCGTCCGCGCGGTAGCCGTGCACCAGCACATCCGCATGCTGTAGCAGCGTAATCAGCCGATCGCGCCCGGCGCGGGTTTTGATATCCAGCTGCGCGCAGCGTTTGCCGCAGTTGATCTCCTCTTCCAGCGTCGGTTCACGCCAGCCGGGCGGATCGATGCGCAGCACCTGCGCGCCGAGGCTGGCCAGAAAGCGGGTCGCTACCGGTCCGGCAATGATGCGCGTCAGATCCAGCACCCGCACGCCCAGCAGCGGTCGCGCCGGCAGCAGCGCCCAGCCCGGCGTGGGCGCTTCGCCGGTTGCCCGTTGGGCAATCAGCGCTTCTTCGCTTACCGCCAGCCCCTGCGCGTGCTGCTGCCACTGCTGTGCGCTGCGCATCCAGGCGGCACAGCCGCCGGCGTCGATCACGGCCTGCTCCAGCGCGTGTCCCTGCCAGCGTGCCACCACCGCCGCCAGCGATGACCGATCGGCGTGCTCGCCCAGCACGCGCGCCATGGCGGCGCGATGATGCGGTGCGTTGGTGTGCAGGCGGATCCAGCCATCCTCGCACGGATAGTCACCGGCCAGCGCATCCCACTGGGCGGCTGGCGGACGGTTCAGCGGCGTCAGGCTGTGCTGAAACCAGCGCGAGGCCAGCCGGACGTTAATGCTGACCGGGGCCGGACGCCCCAGCAGATCGCTCAGCGCCTGGCTGGAGAGGCCGATGCTGGTGGCGGCGAGTTCGCTAACGGCAAAAGCCGAGGGGAAGCTGTCGGTCTGAAGAAAGTGGATCGTCGGCGCGTGTTCCGCACCCCGCAATCCCTGCCACAGTTGCTGCCACAATGCGGCAGCGCGTTGAGAATCCATGCTAAACCTCCGGAAAACACGCGAGCTTCAAGCATAGCAGAGTGGATTAGCGGCGGCGCAGGCGCGGAAAGCGGGCATGCATGCGCAGGTTACGCAGGTTAATCACCGCAATCGCCGTCCCCAGCACCACCAGCGAGGCTCCAAGGATTTTGAAGCTGTTCATGCTGTCACCCAGCACCAGCACGCCCATCAGTACCGCCAGCACCGGCGTCAGCAGCGAGTAGGGCATGATCAGGTTGACGTTATATTTTTTCAGCAGCGCGTACCACAGCGTGTAGGCGACAATCGACGAGGCGAGGGCGCTGTACAGGATGCCAAACCAGCCGCGCCAGCCGGCGTGGCTCAGCGCGGTAAACTGCTGCGATTCGGTCAGCCACGAGGCCGCGCCGACAATCGGCACCGCAAGGAAAGAGATCCAGCCGGTAAGCGTCAGCGGTTTAATCGGCGGTGACTTTTTCACAATCATATTGCTCACTGCCCAGCCGGTGGCGCTGCACAGCAGAATACACAGCACCCACCACGCCGGAATTGTCGGGCTGCCGGAGAGCACCACCACCCCGGCCAGCGAGATGGCGATACCGCACAGCTGCACCAGCCGCAGTTTCTCCTTCAGCACCACCATCGCCAGCAGCATGGCAATCGGCGTGCCCAGCTGGACCACAATGGCCCCGGTGCCGGCATCGGTATAGCGCATGCCGACAAACAGCAGCGAAAAGTGCATGAAGCCAAAAGTAAACGCCAGCGTCAGCAGCCACGGCAGCTGGGCGCGCGTGATGCGGCAAAACGGCACCAGCACGATAGCCACCACCACAAAGCGCATCCAGGTCAGAAACAGCGGCGGAAGCTCCAGCAATCCCCACTTTATCGCCACGTTATTAAACGCCCAGATGCACACCACCATCAGAACCAGAAAAAAATGCCGCACCGCCACGCTGCTGTCCTTTGTTTTATCGATGTTGTCACCGTCTAATGATGGCACGAAGGCGATCGGTTAGCGCACGCGGGCGACGCTTTTTTTCGTAATGGCATTAGCTTATGCCGAAAAATCCAGGACAGGGGGCAAATTTACTGTCAGAGTGGATGTCCGAAACACGATCATTTGAGGACCGTATTCGGCATGACACAGATCCGCACCTTACCCCTTGCTCTGATTCAACTCGAAACGCCGCCGCCGCAGGTGGTGGCAAAAATTGGTGAACAACCACAGTGGTTTATTGAAGCCCTGGCGCTACAGCCGGATGATTATGTCATTGTGCGGCCGCATCTCGGGGAAGAGCTGCCGGCTTTCTCTGGCATCAGCGGTGCGATTTTCAGCGGTTCGTGGGCGATGGTGACCGATCACGCCGACTGGAGCGAGCGCACCGCCGCCTGGATTCGTGCGGCCATCGACGCGCAACTGCCGCTGCTCGGCGTTTGCTATGGTCATCAGCTGATGGCCTATGCGCTGGGCGGTAAAGTGGGCGATAACCCGAACGGCTGGGAGCGCGGGCTTAAAACCCTGACGCGCACCCCGCACCGCGATCCGTGGCTGGCACAGTTGCCAGAGGCCTTCCCGGCGTGGTTGTCGCACCGCCAGTCGGTGCTGGTACCGCCGCCGCAGGCACAGGTGCTGGCGCGTTCAGCGCTGGATGGTTGTCAGATCCTGCGCTATTCGCCGCAGGCGCTGTCAGTGCAGTTCCATCCGGAGTTCGACCATAACATCATGACCGCCTGTCTGCCTTCCGGCGTCAGCGATGATGGCGCGCAGCTGTCTGGCGAAGACTGGGCGCGCGAGCTGCTGCAGCGTTTCTGGCAGCAGACGCGCCCGCAGGCGCAGGCTCAGGGCGCGTAATGCCGCGTGCAGCGATAAACCCAGGCGGGTGGCATATTTTTCAGCACCCGCTGGCGCTGCCAGGTGAAGTAGCGTGACAGGCTGGGCTGCGTCAGCGAGGTGTACTGAAACTGGACAAACACGCCGCGCGGCCCCAGTCCTTCATGCACTGCGCTGAGAATGGCGTCGCGCGTTACGGGCGGCAGCGACAGCAGCGGCAGGCCGGAAAAAATCACGTCGTACTCCCCGGACAGATACTCTGCGGAGCAGGCGCGCACCTGCATGCGCGCATCGTTCCAGCGACGTAACCCTTTCACCAGCTCGGGACTGATTTCAAACACATCCAGCTGCGCCTGCGGTGCCATATGTGCCAGCAGATGACGGGTCAGCACGCCGTCGCCGGCGCCCAGCTCGGCAATGCGCAGGCTGTGCTCCCAGTTGACCGTTTCACACATGGCGCGACACAGGGCGGCTGAAGAGGGCGTGATGCTGCCCATTTTGCGCGGATTGCGGATAAATTGCTGAACGAAGTTCGCTTTGGCGCGCATTACCATCAGGGCTGAAGCCAGCATCTTGTTCTCCTGTTCACGGGTCTGCTTCATATTGACCGCACAAATCGCACATGTTCCGCTTTTCATCACGCTTATGGCCAAACTCGGAATTATCTGTCTGCGACAGGCGCAGGTTATGGCGTGACGGCAGGGCGGTGGCGTCATGCCGCATTTTCCTTCGGTGCGGTCACAGTTTCCCGCTGCGCGATCTGACAGGCTGGCATTGTTCGTTCAATGTTAATAACAAGTTTCATAGTTGTTACTCGCCACTCTGTCCCGCAAGGAGAAACACCATGCGTTACGCTGCTCCGGGAGAAACCGGTTCTCTCATCCATCTGCAATCGCGTTATGGCAACTTTATCAACGGCGAGTTTGTGCCGCCGGTGAACGGTAACTACTTCGTCAACACCACGCCGATTAATGGCTCGACCATCGGCGAATTTCCGCGCTCGGATAAACAGGATATCGACAACGCCGTCGCCGCCGCACAGGCCGCTGCGGACGCATGGGGCAAAACCTCGCCGCAGGCGCGTTCGCTGCTGCTGCTGAAAATTGCCGACCGGCTGGAAGCCAATCTGGAAGCCATCGCGGTCAATGAAACCTGGGATAACGGTAAGCCGGTGCGTGAAACCCTGGCGGCTGATTTGCCGCTGGCGGTTGACCACTTCCGCTACTTTGCCGGCTGCGTGCGCGCCCAGGAAGGCACCGCGGCAGAGATTGACGAGTTCACCGCCGCCTACCACTTTCATGAGCCGCTTGGGGTCGTCGGACAAATTATCCCGTGGAACTTCCCGCTGCTGATGGCGGCGTGGAAACTGGCGCCGGCGCTGGGTGCCGGTAACTGCGTGGTGCTGAAGCCCGCCGAACAGACGCCGCTCTCCATTACCCTGTTGATGGAGCTGATTAAAGACCTGGTGCCGCCGGGCGTGATTAACGTGGTGCACGGCTACGGCAAAGAGGCCGGCGAGGCGCTGGCTTCGCATCCGGGTATCGCCAAAATCGCTTTTACCGGATCGACCGCCACCGGCGGCCACATTCTTGAGCTGGCGGCAAAAAGCCTGATCCCGTCCACCGTCGAGCTGGGCGGCAAGTCGCCCAACATTTTCTTCGAAGACATCATGCGGGCGGAGGAGAGCTTCATCGAAAAAGCGGCCGAAGGCGTGGTGCTGGGCTTCCTCAATCAGGGCGAAGTCTGTACCTGTCCGTCACGCGCGCTGGTGCAGGAGTCGATTTTTGAGCCGTTTATGGCGGCGGTGATGAAGCGCATCCAGACCATTAAACGTGGCGATCCGCTCGACACTGAGACCATGATCGGCGCGCAGGCGTCGCAGCAGCAGTTCGACAAAATTCTCTCTTACCTGGAGATTGCGCAGCAGGAGGGCGCGCAGGTGCTGCACGGCGGTGGGGTGGAGAAAATCGGTGAAGCGTTTGCCAGCGGTTACTACATTCAGCCGACGCTGCTGAAAGGTGATAACAGCATGCGCGTCTTCCAGGAGGAGATTTTCGGACCGGTGGTCGGCGTGCTGACCTTTAAAGATGAAGCGGAAGCGATTGCCATCGCCAACGATTCGATTTACGGCCTCGGTGCGGGCGTGTGGACGCGCGATATCAACCGTGCTTACCGCGTAGGTCGCGCGATCAAAGCCGGTCGCGTCTGGACCAACTGCTATCACCTCTATCCGGCGCACGCCGCGTTTGGCGGCTATAAAAAATCCGGTATTGGCCGTGAAACCCACAAAATGATGCTCGATCACTATCAGCAGACCAAAAATTTGCTGGTCAGCTACAGCACGCAACCTCTCGGCTTTTTCTGATTTAACCGGCAGCGGTGCGCGCCGCTGCCGCCTTCATGGCAACGTCACACAGCCCTGTCACAGTGCTGACAGAAAAAACAGATTATTCCCCCTGTTATTAAGACGCGTCTTGTCGATATTAAGAGACGTGAGTTTATACAGTAACGCACCGTTTTTAAGGAGAGAAGATGAACACCCTGTACCACTTTCAGGAGCAGCACGACGAAGTGCTGGATGCGGTCGAAGAGAATATCATTACCGTAAATCTGCCGGGCCGCCAGGCAATCTACGTGATTGGCCAGAACGACGACGATGCCGATCTGTTGCTGGACGTGCAGCTGCGCGGTGTGTGAGCGCCGCAGGGTCTGGCAGACAAAAAAAATCCGCAGCTTTTACGCCGCGGATTTTTTTATAGCTGGCCGGCTTATTTCACGCAGGCAGCACACTGGTTGTGGATTTGCTGGAAGAAGTCGTTGCCTTTGTCATCCACCAGGATGAACGCCGGGAAGTTCTCCACTTCAATTTTCCAGATCGCTTCCATGCCCAGTTCAGCATACTCCACGCACTCCAGACTCTTAATGCTTTGCTGCGCCAGCACCGCCGCCGGGCCGCCAATACTGCCCAGATAGAAGCCGCCGTGTTTATGGCAGGCATCCGTGACCTGCTGGCTGCGGTTACCTTTGGCCAGCATCACCATGCTGCCGCCGTTAGCCTGCAGCAGATCGACGTAGGAGTCCATGCGGCCGGCGGTGGTCGGACCGAGTGAACCGGACGCGTAACCTTCCGGCGTTTTCGCCGGGCCTGCATAGTACACCGGGTGATCTTTGATGTACTGCGGCAGACCTTCGCCGTTGTCGATGCGCTCTTTCAGTTTGGCGTGCGCAATATCACGCGCCACGATGATGGTGCCGTTCAGCGACAGACGCGTCGCCACCGGGTAAGCGGAAAGCTGGGCGAGGATCTCGCTCATCGGGCGATTGAGATCGACGCTGACCACTTCGCCTTCGCCCTGCTGACGCAGCGCTTCCGGGATATAGCGACCCGGATTGTCTTCCAGCTTCTCGATCCAGATGCCTTCGCGGTTAATTTTGGCTTTGATGTTGCGGTCAGCCGAGCAGGAAACGCCCATGCCTACCGGGCAGGATGCGCCGTGACGCGGCAGACGCACCACGCGGATATCGTGAGCAAAATATTTACCACCAAACTGCGCGCCCAGGCCGAGTTTCTGCGAGGCTTCCAGCAGTTCCTGTTCCAGCTGCACGTCACGGAACGCCTGACCGTGTTCGTTACCTTCGGTCGGCAGCGAATCATAATAGTGGGTTGACGCCAGTTTCACGGTTTTCAGCGTGCTCTCAGCGGAAGTGCCGCCGATGACAAACGCAATGTGGTACGGCGGACAGGCCGCAGTGCCGAGCGACATCATTTTATCGATCAGGTAGTTTTTCAGCTTCGCTGGTGTGATCAGCGCTTTGGTTTCCTGATACAGATAAGTTTTGTTAGCAGAACCGCCACCTTTGGCGATGCACAGGAATTTGTATTCGTCGCCGTCAACGCTGTAGAGATCGATCTGCGCCGGCAGGTTGGTGCCGGTGTTGACCTCTTTGTACATATCGAGCGGCGCATTCTGCGAGTAGCGCAGGTTATCTTCGATAAAGGTGTTGTAAACGCCCTGAGACAGCGCAGCTTCATCGCCACCGCCGGTCCAGACGCGCTGGCCTTTTTTACCCATGATGATGGCGGTACCGGTGTCCTGGCAGGTCGGCAGCACGCCTTTGGCGGCGATTTCCGAGTTGCGCAGGAACTGCAGCGCCACGTATTTGTCGTTCTGACTGGCTTCATCGTCCGCCAGAATCGACGCCACCTGCTGCTGATGTGAGGCGCGCAGCATAAAAGAGGCATCGTGGAACGCCTGCTGTGCCAGCAGCGTCAGCGCTTTCGGGTCGACTTTCAGGACTTCTTCGCCGTCAAAGTTGGCCACCGAAACATGGTCGCGGCTCAGCAGATAGTACTCGGTATCATCTTTGGCGAGAGGAAAGGGATTCTGGTAGTAGAAGGGTTTGTTCGACATGTTGGCTCACTTAGCTTCGTGTTGCCCGCCAGCATGACGGGCGACAAATAGGCGATCTGTTTTTCGATTTTTCTCTCGCCAGCCTCCGCAGGGGCTGACTGGCGAGCATCATAACACTTTCACGGTCATACGCGGCTCCGTTTTTAACATCGGAGCAACATCATCAGAACATCATCACCATCCATGGGTAGGCGATAACCATCAGAGCAACCAGGAAGATGGCACCAAAGATGGTCCCGAGACGCCAGTAGTCTTTGGTTGGCAGGTAGCCGCTACCGTAGTAAATCGGGCTTGGGCCCGTGCCGTACGGGGTGATAATGCCCATCACACCCAGTGAGGTACACATCATCAGGCAGAACACCGGCATGTTGATGCCCGGAATCGAGGCGGCAATGGTCAGCATGGCAGGCAGCAGGGCGGTGGTGTGCGCCGTGGTGCTGGCGAACAGATAGTGCAGCAGGTAGAAGGCCACCAGCAGTACCACCGCGGAAACCTGCGGGTCGTAGCCGTGCAGCAGCAGCGCACCCTCTTTACCCAGCCAGGCGATGAAGCCTACGCGCGCCAGTCCATCAGCCAGCGCGACCAGCGTGGCAAACCAGGCAAAGGTGTTCCAGGCGGCTTTGTTGCTGGTGATGTCGTTCCAGTTCAGCACGCCGGTCCACAGCATCAGCACGATAACCAGCAGAGCGGCCATCGCCGGTTCAATCCACGCAGTGGCGAAGATCCACATCATCAGCGCGGCGACCACGAACACCAGCAGCAGAATTTCATTGCGCGACAGCGGACCCAGTTTCTCCAGCTCGGCTTTAGCCCAGCGTGGCACTTCGTCATTCACTTTTACTTCTGGTGGATAGAGCCAGTAAGCCAGCAGCGGCATGGTAAGAATCAGCAGGATCCCCAGCGGCAGGAAGGCGAGGAACCACATGCCCCACGAGATATCAAAGCCAACCACGCTTTTAACCAGCGCCAGCGCCAGCAGGTTAGGAGCCAGCGCGGAGAGGAACATTGAGCTGGTGATACAGGCGGCGGTGATAGCAACCCACATCAGGTAAGAACCAATTTTGCGTGCGCTTGGATCGTTAGGTTTAGAACCGTACAGCGGCGGCAGGTTGGCAATGATGGGATAGATCGTCCCGCCGCTGCGCGCGGTGTTGGACGGCGTAAACGGTGCCAGCAGCAGGTCGGCAAAGGTGATGGCATAGCCGAGCGTCAGGCTGCGACGGCCGAGATATTTCACCAGAATCAGCGCCAGGCGGCGACCGAACTGGGTTTTATCGTAGCCGGCGGCAAACATGAAGGCGCCGAAAATCAGCCACACGGTGGAGTTGCCGAAGCCGCTCACCGCCCATTTAAACGCCTGTCCAGCCGTTTTGAACTTCGGATCGGCCAGTTCTGCCGGGCTGAACAGCACGTACTGGCTGAACAGCGCGATGATCACCACGCCGGTCAGGCCGATGACCGCGCCCGGCAGCGGTTCGAAGATCAGGCCGACAATCACCCCGACGAAGATGGCGAAGAAGTGCCATGCATACGGTTCCAGCCCGGCAGGGGTGGGCACCAGCAGCAACAGCACGGCAACCACGATCGGCAGGCACAACATGACTAGCCGGTTCTTTTTCCCCGGTGCGGCAGGTGGCGCCTTTAGGGGTTCACTCTGGGTTGTTTGTGTATTCATAGTTTTGGTCTGCAAGTTATGGGAATGCGATTGACGGCCCGGTCGGGTTGATTTTTTTAGTTACGAAACGCTTGTAGCAGATCAACCGGGACGTTTTAAAGTGTCTTTTACATGAATCTTCGTTA
>NZ_JASEWO010000363.1:0-1127 GCF_030024295.1 Pantoea sp. Pa-EAmG | reverse complement strand
TGGAACACCCGGGCGCTGCTGCTCGTCTGTTCAAAGAGTTCGCGAAAGCGAATGCAAAATTTGAGGTCAAAGCTGCAGCCTTTGAAGGTGAGCTGATCACGGCGGCCAATATTGACCGTCTGGCAACTCTGCCGACTTACGAAGAAGCACTGGCACGTCTGATGTCGACCATGAAAGAAGCCGCTGCTGGCAAACTGGTCCGCACTCTGGCTGCTGTACGCGATGCAAAAGAAGCGGCTTAAGGCCATCTTCTTTTCCTTCGTACTTGCTAACGTATAAACTTTATCTGTTTTTTAGGAACAATCGATATGTCTATCACTAAAGATCAAATTCTGGAAGCAGTTGCAGCTATGTCCGTAATGGAAGTAGTTGAGCTGGTTTCTGCTATGGAAGAAAAATTCGGCGTTTCTGCTGCTGCTGCTGTAGCTGTTGCTGCTGGCCCAGCTGAAGCTGTTGAAGAGAAAACTGAATTCGACGTAATTCTGAAAGCTGCTGGCGCTAACAAAGTTGCCGTAATCAAAGCAGTTCGTACTGCAACTGGTCTGGGCCTGAAAGAAGCTAAAGACCTGGTTGAAGCTACCGGTGTTATCAAAGAAGGCATCAGCAAAGATGACGCAGCTGCTCTGGAAGCACTGCTGAAAGAAGCTGGCGCTGAAGTTGAAGTTAAGTAAGACAACCTTCGGGTTGCAGCCTGAGTAACTCCAGGCTGATGGCTGGTGACTTTTTGGTCACCAGCCTTTTTGCGCTACAGGGGAACGATGGCGTTTCGCACTGTTTGTCCATTGTTTCTCTTCAATATCTTTTTCTATCGACGACTTAATATATCGCTTTCCTGTGAGGGTTCCCTGCCTGCGCAACGGCGATGAAATGATTTAAGAGTGATAGAAAGATGTATTGCATGGGGTGCCGCGCATCGCATGAAAAACAAAATAGTGTTGCATGAACTGTCCCTTCAGGACGGACAGCGTGGGTCGACTTGTCAGCTAGCTGAGGAACCCTATGGTTTACTCCTATACCGAGAAAAAACGTATTCGTAAGGATTTTGGTAAACGTCCACAAGTTCTGGACATACCTTATCTCCTTTCTATCCAGCTTGACTCGTTCCAGAAGTTTATCGAGCAAGATCC
>NZ_JASEWO010000158.1:0-10575 GCF_030024295.1 Pantoea sp. Pa-EAmG | reverse complement strand
ATGAAATTCGTCAGGTGGAAGGTTATAACCCGGCCTTTCTGCAATATATTCATGACGTGCTGATTAATCATAGCCAGACGCTGGATGCCGCGGCAGAAAAAATCCTGGTGCAGCAGACGGAAAAGATGGCACAGGCGTTGGCAAACGCGCTGTGCGCAAAATGGCAGGCGCTGGATATCAATTATTTAATCATTGAGAACGGGACGCTGCCGGATAATATTATTTTTACCCGCGCGCTCTATCTGGCGATTGCGCAATACGGCGCCGCTAAACAGCTCGGCCGGTTTGTATTGTGGCGCGACCATGACCTGATGTGGAACAGCGAATCCACCTCATCGCGTTACGGCAGCGCGCCCTGGCCACATGCCGTCAGGCCGCAGCCCTCGCCGCATATCACCTATGTCACGCTGAACCAGGCACTGGCCTCACAGCTGGCGGCCTGGTGCGAACATCAGGTCGAAATCGAGGTGATGCGTAATACCTATCCTTTTGACCCAAGCCATCCGCGCAAAGATTTACGCCGCCAGTTTGGGTTGCTGGCGCAGGACAAGGTGATTGCCCGCACCACGCGAATTATTCCGGCTAAGCGACTCGATCGGGATATTCACCTGTTGCATGCGCTGAACAGTGAACTTATCGCGCAGCATCAGCCACAGCGCGTTTATTTAATGGTCGCCGGCGATCCGCTGGAAGACAGCGTGCATTATCACGCATTAAAGGAATTAATCAGCCGGTTCCAGCTGGAGCGTTACGTCATCTTTTTTGGCGCGTTAAATCACGACTTTATGGAGCGTAATCCACAGGCCACCACCATTCAGGATCTTTATCACGCCTGCGATGTGGTGTCGTTTTTAACCGCATGGGATTACGACAGCTACGGTAATCCGATTGGCGAGGCGATCAGCCATCAGCGTTGTTATATCGCCACCCGCTATGAATATTATCACGAGGTGTATGGCCAGTACGGTTTTGAAGGCGAACTGATGGCAATTTCCGCCAGCCATGATGGCCTGCCGGATGCCGATTTTATTCAGCGCGTTAGTGCCTTGTTACAGGATGATGCACGCCGCGACGCCATCGCCACGCGCAATTATCAGAAAGGAAAATCCCTGCTGTCGGATCACATCTTCCGGCAGATATTTAATGTGTAGTTAAGGAGTGACTATGGATAACCGTTGTTTTATTTCTGTCGTGCTGCCGGTTTATAACGAGGCAGCACGTATTAACGCGGTGCTGGAATCAATATTACAGCAGCGTTCACCCGGCGGATTGTTTAATTTTGATAATCTGGAAGTGATCATGGTGGATAATAATTCCACCGATAATTCGGTCGCGCTGATTGAAGCCTTTGCCGCGCAGCATCCGCAGCTGACGATTCATCAGCTGCAGGAGACGGTGCAGGGCGTCTCTTCGGCGCGGAAAAAAGGCATGGATTTCGCCTCACAGCGCGCCGGTCTGCGCGACGAGGCCAGCGGCTTTCAGCGCAAGCACTACATCCTTTCGGCCGATGCGGACTGCACCGTTGATGCACTGTGGATCGACGAACTGGTCGGCACCATGATTGCGCAAAACGGCGATCTGGGCACCTGTAACTACTACTACGAAACCGCGGATTTCCACGAGCGCCCGCGGCTGTATGCGGAGATTGATAAAACGCTGCGCTGCCGCCACGCTTCCTTCTCCCTGTTTGGCGGCTTTCCGGACGGCAAAGGCTTTGGCGTCGAAAAGCAGCTGTACGACGAAGTGGGCGGCATCGAGATTTTTTACCAGCTGAAAAACGGTGAGTTTGTTGAACATCTGTCAGACGACTGGGATTTTGGCATCAAGGTGATCGCGGCTGGCGGCAAACCGGTGTATGCGCCCAACTCCCGCGTGCAGATCAACAGCCGCCGGGTGGATAACCTGCTGCACGAAGTGATTGAAGGCGTGGCCTACGGCCATAACGGCACCATCATCATGAAAGATGTGCGACCCACGCTCACCGCACTGACGCCGTTCACCGATGTCAGCGCAGAGCAGGCGCAGCAGGCGTGGCACTACTCGATTAAAGATTACGTGCCAAAAAATCTGGTGCTGCCGGTGCTGCTGAATCCGTCGCTGCTGCGCGACGATGCCGCGGTGATTGATTTCTTCACGCCAGAGGTGGCTGAACGCCTGTTCGACCGCATTCACAGCATAATGCTGGAGATGAGCGTGACCGATTTCCTGCCGATTCACAGCTACAAAACCCCGGCGTTTCGCCTCTATTTTGAATTCCGCCATGAGCTGTTTGCCGCGCTGCGTCGTGCCGTCGGCGCAGAGATTGGCGAGCCACCGCCGCTGCCGGCCTGCTTTGCCCAGGTGACGGAAAATGATTTCGCCCGCTTTGTCTGGTATTACTGCGAAGATCGCGAATCCGGTGAGGCGCATAACTACTTTGCAAACGGCGGGGTGTTCTGATGCGTGCTGCCTGGCTGCAATCCCTGCAGGATATCGATCGTCACTATCCTCGCCCGGCCATATGCGAGGTGCTTAGCCGGCCGGAAAACGCCGATTTGCTGGAATACGTGGTGCATGATCCTTTTGGTTGCCATGTATTTCCCGGTGATATCGACGATTTTCCGCTGCCGAATTTTTTCCGCGCCATGCAGCACAGCCTGAGCCATGCGCCGCAAATTCATCTGTGGGCGTATATCCCCACCTGCCGCTATAAGTGCCATTTCTGCCAGTTTCCTACGGTGATTGTAAATCCGCAGTCGCCGCGCGCGCCTGAGCTGTTCCGCGATATCGTCGATCGCAACATTCAGGAGGCGAAACTGTGGCTGGCGCAGCTGCCGGCACTGGGTGAAGTGCCGGTGGGTGAGTTCAACCTGTTCGGCGGCACGCCCTCGCTGCTGCCACCGGATGAGCTGCGGCGCTTAATGGATTTTTACCGCAACCATTTCAACTTCCGCGAAGCCACGCTGCGCTTCGAAGGCGAGCCCGGCACGCTGACGCGCGAATTCCTCGCGCAGCTGCGCGAACTGGGCTTCAGCAAACTGTCGTTTGGCGCGCAGTCATTCTCAGATCGCCTGATCAAAGGCTGTGGTCGCCTGCACAGCGCGGATGCCTGCTACAAGGTGATTCGTGATGCGCGCGAGCTGGGCTTCGCCCTGGTCAGCGTCGACCTGATGTATGGCCTGCTGGGACAAACGGTGGACGACGTGCGTGACGATCTGCAGCAGGCGCGCGCGCTTGACCTGTCGCATCTGGTGTTCACCAAGCTGCACATGAAGCCGTTCGCCGAGAGCCGCACCGGCGTGTCGGCGGAGGGAGAAAATGCCTGGCAGCGTAAGAATGCGGCGATGCCCAGTCTGGGTCAGCAGTATCAGATGCGCGCGCTGGCCGAGCAGTGGCTGGATGGCGATTACCTTGAACATCCCACCATGTATTTCCACCATCGCAGCGCACCGCCGGAGAAGTGGAAAGCGATCATTACCGATCTCGACCAGCAGGCACCGGAAGTGGCGATTGGCCTTGGCGGCAGCTCCAAATGTGCCGGCGCTGAGCTGATCAACCTGACCGATTACGCCGACTATCAGCGCGCGCTGGATAACGGTGAACTGCCGATCGCTTCGGTGCGCGGCATGTCGCCGGATCAGCAGGCCATCAACGGCTGCAAAATGGCGCTGTCGACGCTGATTCCGCTCGACGATGTGCTGTTTCAGCAGAAGTTTGGCGTCAGCCTGTTTGACCAGCCGACCATCGCCCGGGCGCTGCGTGAGCTGCAGCAGCGCGAGTTAGTGCATAGCGATGGCCGCTACGTCACGCTCACCCCCGCCGGCCGCGTGCTGGTAGAAGCCATCATCAATACCCAGTTCGACTAAACCGCCCTTACCTCTCAACGGCACGCGACGGCGTGCCTGGAGCCTGTTATGTCCCAGTCTGTTTATAGCTTTTTTTATATCGCCATCGACACCGAAGCGGGCGTCACCGCTGAACAGTTTGAAACCTTCGTGCGCGAAAAAGGCGTGCATCTGCCGTGCTATCCCGGCTGGCGCTGGACGCTGTTTCGCGGTCTGCGCGGCGAGCGCGTCGATCAATACCTGATGCTGTTTGAAATGAAAGATGCGGCACAGCGCGCGCGCTTTATGCAGGATGACGGTGAACTTACCGCCGAGGCAGAGCACTTCTGGCATCTGCATCCCGACGCGGACGCGCTGCTCAGCGAGTGGCGCCAGCTGGCGACCTTCGCGCGGCGCCCGACAATTTTCACCCATTTCGATCTGCTGGCAGAGAATCCTCACAGTACGCTGCCGGGTGGCCCGCGATTTGATGCCCGCAGCGGCACCGCGCGCATTCTCGGTACCCACTATCTGGCGCTGCGACCGGGCGTGCAGCCGCAGGAATTTGAGCAATTCATCGCGCAGAATGCCGCGCGTATCGTTGATTATCCCGGCTGGAAGTTTCATCTGCTGAAAGGTCACAGCGGCAACCGGCTGGACGGCTATGTGGTGATGATGGAGATTGAGAGTGAAGCGGCGCTGAATGTGTTTTATCCGCAGCCTGATATCGCCACCGCCAGCGCGGCTGACTTTGCGCGCGCGCACCGGGATACCAAACAGATGTATGAAGAGTGGAAGCAACTGGCGTCCTTTTCCGGTTCGCCGCAGCTGTATACCGATTATCTCGCCGTGGCGGAATGCGGCACGCTGAAGTGAGTGCAGGCGGCGCGTTCTGCTCATTGCTGAAACGCGCCGCCGGTTTTCTCCGTTACGACTGGTAGTAATACACCGCTTCAAAAGGCCGCAGGTGCGTCAATGCCCCAGGCGGCGATGCCTCACTGTAATTACTCATGAGCACCTGCCAGTTGCCTTCAACTTCCGGCAGCAGCAGCGGCTGTGCGCTGTGACTCAGGTTCGCCACCACCAGCAGGCTTTCACACGGCGAATTGCGACGATAACACCAGATGTGTGACGCTTGCGGTGCCAGATCCTGATAATCACCCTCGGTGAAGATAGCGTAACGCTTACGCAGCCGAATCAGCGTTTGGTAGCCATAGAACACCGAGTTGCTGTCGAGCAGCGCGTTAGCCGCGTTGATCAGCGTATAGTTATCCGCCACGCCTATCCACGGCTCACCCCGCGTGAAGCCGGCATTGGCGCTGCTGTCCCACAGCATCGGCGAACGGCTGTTATCGCGCGATTTGCTGGCCAGTATCGCCAGGATTGCCGCCTCCGGCTTGCCCTGCGCCAGCCACGCAGCGTGGATGTTGTGGCTCTCAATGTCCTGATACTGCTCAATGCGGGTAAAATGAGGGTTGGTCATTCCCAGCTCTTCGCCCTGATAGATATAGGGCGTGCCCTGCATGCCGTGCAGCAACATCGCAAAGCATTTTGCCGAGGCGATGCGCAGCGCACCTTCATCACCAAAGCGCGTGACGATACGCGGCTGATCGTGGTTACACCAGAACAGCGCATTCCACACCACGTCGTGCATCCCGCGCTGCCACTCCGCAAAAATTGCCTTGAGCTGAACAAAGTCCGGTGCCGCCAGCGTCCATTTGTCGCCCTGGGGATAATCCACCTTAAGATGGTGGAAGTTAAAGGTCATCGACAGCTCGTTTTGCGCCAGCGAAGCATAGCGCTGGCAGTTGGCCAGCGTGGTCGAGGACATTTCCCCCACCGTCATCAGCCCGCGCGGCGTGAACACATCGCGGTTGAACTCCTGCAGGTAGTCATGGATGCGCGGACCATCGGTGTAAAAGCGCCGCCCGTCATGGCCGGGCAGATCGTCGCTAAAATCCTGGTGCTTCGACACCAGGTTGATCACATCAAGCCGCAATCCATCGACGCCTCGATCCGCCCAGAAATGGCACACCTGCTTTAACGCCTCGCGCACCGCCGGGTTTTCCCAGTTGAGATCGGCCTGCTCCGGCGCGTACAGGTGCAGATAGTATTGCTGACGCCGTTCGTTCCACGCCCAGGCGCTGCCGCCAAACTTAGACTGCCAGTTATTGGGCGGCGTGCCGGGCACCCCGTCGCGCCAGATATAGAAATCGACGTACGGCTGCTCACCGGCTTCGGCACGCTTAAACCAGGCATGCTCGGTCGAGGTGTGGTTGAACACCATATCCAGCACCATGCGCATACCGCGCCGGTGCGTCTCCGCCAGCAGGTGGTCAAAGTCGGCCATGGTGCCGTAGGCGGGATCGATGGCGGTGTAATCCGCCACGTCGTAACCGTTATCGATCTGCGGCGACACATAGATCGGCGTCAGCCACAGCGCATCGACGCCCAGCTGCTGCAGATAATCCAGCCGCTGGATCACACCCCTGAGATCGCCGGTGCCGCGCGCCCCGCTGTCCTGAAAACTTTTAGGATAGATTTGGTAGATCACCGCCTGGCGCCACCAGGGATATTCAGCGTGCCTGTTCATGTTGCACCTCGGCCTGGCTGATGATGGCGGTTGCCGCTTTTCGTTTGGTGATGATGATGGTCAGCAGCAGCGGAACCAGAATTGCCACCAGAATCGCCAGCGAGTAAACCGTCCAGTACTGTGGCTGAATCGAGAGAATGCCCGGCAAGCCGCCCACGCCGATGCCGTTGGCCATCACACCGTTGAGGCCGCACAGCAGCGCCGCCAGCGCAGAGCCAATCATGGCGCACAGCATAGGGTAGCGGTACTTGAGGTTGACGCCGTACATCGCCGGCTCCGTTACGCCTAGCCACGCTGAAATGGCGGCCGGCACGGTGAGGTCGCGTTCAGCACGATCTTTGTTAGCGATAATGATGCCGACCACCGCAGCACCCTGTGCAATATTGGACAGCGCAATCAGCGGCCACACCGGCGTGCCGCCCATGCTCTGAATCATCTGCAGATCAACCGCCAGCGTGGTCTGATGCACGCCGGTGATCACCATCGGCGCATACAGGAAGCCAAACAGCGCGGCACCAATCGGCGCGAAGCTGCCGGTCATCAGATGACGCACCGCGAAGGCGATGCCGTCGCCAATCAGACGGCCAAATGGGCCAATCAGGCTGTGGGCGAGGAAAACCGACAGCAGCAGCGCACACACCGGCACCACCACCAGCGTCAGATAGGCGGGCACGATACGTTTTAGCGCCAGTTCGATTTTTGCCAGCGCCAGCCCGGCCAGCAGCGCCGGGATCACCTGCGCCTGATAGCCGACCCGATCAATGCTGAACCAGCCAAAGTTCCACACTTCCGGCACCTGGCTGCCAATCAGATACGCATTCATCAGCTGCGGTGAAACCAGCGTAATGCCCAGCACAATCCCCAGGATTGGCGTACCGCCCAGCTTGCGCACCACCGACCAGCAAATCCCCACCGGCAAATAGAAGAAGATCGCTTCGCCAATCAGCCAGAGGAAATCGTACAACCCTTTCACACCGGGATAGAGCTGCACCAGGGTTTTATCATCCGCCACGGCAATATCGCCGAGCACGTTACGGAAACCGAGAATTAAACCGCCGCTAATTAACGCCGGTAATAACGGGAAAAATATCTCAGCAAAATGGGATAATAATGCCTCGTGCCATTTCATCTGACTGCGCGCCGCAGATTTAATCTGCTCCTTAGAGGCCTCACTAATATTTAGTGCTTCAACTAACGCTTTATAATAAGTGTCAACTTCGGTTCCAATAATTACCTGAAACTGTCCGGCAGAATTAAAGCATCCTTTAACGCCGGGCGTGGCGCGGATGGCCTCTGGATCGGCCTTGTCGACATCCTGCAGCACAAAGCGCAGGCGGGTAATACAGTGCGAAAGTGACAGAATATTTTCCCGACCGCCCACGCGGTCAATGAGATCGTTAATGATCTCGCGACTGATGGTTTTCATTATCATCCCTTATTTCCATGCCGGAATCGGCAGTGGACGATAATACGCTGCTGCTTTTAATTTTAACTATAGCAAAGCGAGGGAATTAGTTGGCGATCACAAAAATATTTACGCAATACATCGCAGGAAAATTAACTTAACAATAATTATTTAACCTGATAACTAAATCTGCGCCATTTAAATATAAATTCGGGACATTTCGTATTGTTGAATATTTATTTAAGCGGTAGCGCGGTGGCTGTGCAACGTTCGCCACCGCGCAGCAAAACGTCAGACGATGCGGTGGCGCAGACGACCAATCTTCTCAATTTCCACTTCGATCTCATCGCCAGGGAACATAAACAGCGGTGGCGTACGCTTTTTCCCCACGCCGCCCGGTGAGCCGGTGATGATGACATCGCCCGGTGACAGCGGACTAAACGCCGAGATGTATTCAATGATCTTCGCCACCGGATGCACCATGCTGGCCGTGGTATCATTCTGCACTTCGCGCTGATTCAGCCAGGTTTTGATCGCCAGCTGCTGCGGGTCCGGGATGTCGTCGGCGGTGGTCATCCACGGGCCAAAGCCGCCGGTTTGCTGCCAGTTTTTGCCTGCGGTAAACCAGGTGAACTGCATGTCGCGCACCGTGGCATCCATAAAGCAGCTGTAGCCCGCTATATGCTGTAGCGCATCGGCGGCTTTTACCTGATAAGCAGCCTTGCCGATGATCACCGCCAGCTCGCCTTCGTAATCAAATTCAGCCGTGGTCGCCGGTTTCAGCAGGGGCTGCTCGTGTGCTGCCAGCGAATCGGCAAAGCGTACGAACAGCGTCGGCGCGTCGAGCGTGGCGGCAAACTCCTGGCGCTTGTCGGCATAGTTCATACCAACGCAGAAGACTTTGCCTGGGTTTTCCACCACCGGCAGGAAGCGAATCGCGCTGAAGGCATAGTCCACCGGCTCGCTCAGGTACACCTGCAGGTCACTCAGGCCACCGCGCTGTAGCAGAGTTTTCAAATCCGGACAGCTGTCGCCCAGCCGCGCACCGAGATCGATCACGCCGTCGGGTTGCACGATGCCATAACTTTTTCTTGCCTGGTCAATAAGAGAAAAACTGCACAGCTGCATGATGGCCTCAATGTTATAGAGAATTTGCGCGCAGGTTATCAAAAGCCAGACGGAAAAGCGGTATGACCTGAGGGTAAAGTAATTAATGTTTGTGAGTTTTGGTGACAGAGGTGCGCAGAGGGGGTCGGCGCCGGGTGATAACCACAGGTCGATCCCTGACCGCGATTATCGAGGGTTTCTGGCGGAGCGCTTAGTTTAAGGCGCCCGGCGGTACGTGTTTGAAGGTCTCAACATAAGAGCGAAACACGGAGCGGAAAAAACGTTTCATGGTGCACCTGATACAAAAATTGTTGAAGAATTACGCGAAAATTATAACGCCCGCGCATTTTTCACGCAATTATTTTTGAACCAGATCACAAAAACGCGCCCACCCCATCGTGCCAGACGTTAACGGAACAGCCCTAAGTGCTCAATCAGGATGGTGCAGCCAATGCTGATCAGTACCACGCCGCCCAGCACTTCCGCCCATTTGCCCATTACCGGACCGATAAAGCGACCGACCAGCACACCGGTGGTCGCCATGATAGTGGTGGCCGCACCGATGGTGAGCGCGGTGAGCACAATGTTAACCTGCAGGAACGCGAGGCCAACCCCCACCGCCAGCGCATCGAGGCTGGTCGCTACCGCCGTCAGCGCCAGTACCATAAAGCCGTGGCGCTGCGGCGCTTCGCACGGCTCATCGGCCGTCTGACGGAAACCTTCCATGATCATCCGCCCGCCAAGAATGCCCAGCAGACCAAATGCCACCCAGTGATCCCACGCCATAATGTAGTGGCTGGCAGCCAACCCGATGGCCCACCCCACCAGCGGCGTCAGCATTTCAATGACGCCAAAAATCAGCCCTGTGCGTAATGCTTCTTTGAAACCCGGACGATACAGCGACGCGCCTTTGCCCAGTGCTGCAGCGAAAGCGTCCATCGACATACCAAAGGCCAGAATCAGGGTTGCGATAAATGTCATGGTTTTCAGTCAATGCGGTGAAATAAGACGATTAAGCCTGCACTTTGTCCGCATATCGGGTTCAGTAATGAAAAAGTGCGCGCAGTCTAGCACGCCAACCCGCCAAAAAAAAGACAACAAAATCATGGGTTTAAGTATAGCAAAGGCTATAACTCTTAACTGCCGCTATTTCTGCAGCTAAGTGGATGGAATAGAAGAAATTTCTTAGCGTACGCTGCTGCGGGGATTGCACCGCGCCGCAGTTTTATGCGCTAATGCCCGCGCTAACTGATTTGGAATGATGCGATGAAAAACCCATTTGAAACGCTGATCATCCCGGGCGGCATTCTGCTGCTGGGCTTTCTTTCGGCGCTACTGCTGCCCGCCCCTTCGTTTGGCGTGGCGCTGGCAAAACAGCTGCAGCAGGCTCTGCATCTGCAGGATGTGAATCAGCTGTACACCATGGTGTTCTGCGTCTGGTTTTTGCTGCTGGGTACCGTTGAGTTTTTCATTATCCGCTTCGTCTGGCGCCGCTGGTTCCAGCTGCGCTGAGCGGTGCGCGTGATGCATTTTTCTTCTGACGGGCGCCTGACACGGTGCCCAAATTAAAAGTCACACAAATGTAACATTATTTTTACACGATCTGGCCAAACAGCAGGCAACATAAAATCCGCATAAAAAATCAATTGCGCTAAAACCTAACTTTT
>NZ_JASEWO010000157.1:0-10625 GCF_030024295.1 Pantoea sp. Pa-EAmG | reverse complement strand
GATGGTGATAGCAAAGCCTGCCAGAACACTAATAGCGGCACGTGGATCATCAACTAATCGGCTGAGCAGGGAGGGCTGATTAATGGCCATGAGGCTAATAAAGCAAGGGTTTTGGTTGCTACTGGTCATGACGTTGGTGGCATGTAGCAGTAGCGAACCGACTAAGGTGGCGCGTTATAACCTGAATTTCCAGGCGCATCCCCAGATTAACGCAGGGGCGCCACTGAAAGTGCGGGTGATGTTACTCACCTCGGATGCGGAGTTCATGTCCGCGGATTTTTATTCGCTGCAGAATCAGCCCGCCACGGCACTGGGCAGTACGTTGCTCAATAACCAGCAATTCTTCCTAATGTCGGGTCAGCTCAATAAAACGCTGAGTGCCAAAAGCCTGCCAGAAGCGCGTTATATCGGCGTGATGGCCGAGTATCAGGCGTTGGATGGAAAAGTCTGGCGCCTTGCGCTGCCCTTCCCAGATGGTGAGAACAGCGCTTTCTGGCAGTTCTGGAAAAGCAACGACGGCGAACTGAATGCTCGCATTGTTGCAGACATTAATGGTCTTCGTGTGGTTAAGCAGTAAAGGATGAGTATGAACAGAGCCGAAAAAGTGGTCTGGACTGAAGGAATGTTTCTGCGACCACACCATTTCCAGCAATCGGAAAACTATCTCCACAGCACCTTGCGTGACTGGGGGCAGTCGCAGCGTGCCTATATATGGGGCTTTTTTGACCTTGAGTTTGATGAAGCGATGCTGCGTCAAGGCAAGCTGGCACTCAGTGCAGCCAGCGGGTGTTTACCTGACGGTACCTTTTTCTCATTTAGCCAGCCGCAGCATGGTCCGGCACCCCTGGCGCTTGCCAGTCATGTCGATCGCGCCAAAGTGGTATTAGCCATCCCAGCACGACGCAATGGTCAGGAGTCCGTGGCTTTTCAAGATACTCAAGATTCTCTGGCGCGCTATCTGGCTTGGGAAGCGGAAGTGGAAGACGATAATGCGATGGCGGTGGGTGCGGCGACCGTGCAATTTGGCAAATTGCGCTTACGGCTCATGCTGGAGCAGGATCTCACTGCAGAATGGACAGCCATGGGCGTGGCGCAGGTGATTGAGAAGCGCAGTGATAACCAACTCCAGCTCGACAGCCACTACATCCCGCCGATGCTCACACTCACCGCTAGCCGCCCCCTTCAAAGTATGCTTAATGATGTCAATGGCTTACTGACGCAACGCAGCCAGCTATTGGGGCAGCGTGCACCGAGTTCCGGCCGTTTTAACAGCGCCGACATGGTGGATTTCATGTTGCTGGCACTGCTGAATCGTCAGCTTGGCCTGCATGCGCATTTACAACATCTTCCACAATTGCATCCTGAAGTGCTCTATAGCCATTGGCTGCAACTTGCCGCAGAACTCAGCACGTGGATGCCCTCGCGCACGCCCGATGTCTTGCCCCTTTACGATCATGATGATTTGCAGGGCTGTTTTAGCCGCCTCACGCTGATGCTCCGCCAAGGGTTGTCGCAGGTCATGGAGGAGAGTGCGATTCAGCTACCGCTGACGCAACGTTCCCATGGACTCAATGTGGCTACCGTGCCGGAAAGCAGCATGGTTCACGCGTTCGGCTTTGTACTGGCAGTTAAAGCCAGTATCCCCGCAGAGACGTTAAAAACCCATTTCCCCGCGCAGATGAAAGTGGCACCGGTCACCAAGATCCGCGATTTGGTTCAGCTGCAACTACCTGGATTGGCACTTAAAGCGATGCCTGGTGCGCCACCGCAAATCCCTTGGCACGCGGGTTACAGCTACTTCGAACTCGATAAAAACAGTGAGTTGTGGCAGGAGATGGAGCGCTCCGGTGCGTTCGCCCTCCACCTTGCCGGTGAGTTTCCTGGCCTGAACATGGAGTTTTGGGCCGTTCGCAGTCAGTCAGAATAAACAAAACTGAGCACGCAGCATGATGCAGGAACAACAGAAACCTAACAGTGATGTAAGCCACCAGAACGTTCTGGTGGCCGCTGCCAATCCGCTGATAAATGCCATCCCTCAAATTCGTCACTCGGTATCCCATGACGATCCCGCGCGTTTGCGTCAGCAGCTTATCGATCAAATTCGCCGCTTTGAATTGAGCTGCCAACAGTCTGGGCTGAGCTACGAAGTCATCGTCGGAGCCCGCTATTGCCTGTGTACGGCACTGGATGAAGCCGCAGCGCTGACACCTTGGGGGAGCCGTGGTGTCTGGACCAGTAATGGCCTGCTCGTGACGTTTCATAATGAAACCTGGGGCGGCGAAAAGTTTTTCCAACTGCTGGCTAAGCTGTCGCAAAATCCGCGGCAGCATATAGTAATGCTGGAGTTGATCTATTTTTGTCTGGTGCTGGGTTTTGAAGGGCGCTATCGCGTGCTGGATAATGGTCGCTCACAGCTGGAAACCATCAAACAGCGCTTGCTGCAGATGATCAAAAGCGTGCGTGGCAGTTATGCGGCGGCATTCTCACCGCACCCTACCGATCAGCCCGTATTGCGCAAACTGTGGCGCCCCATGATCCCACTGTGGGCCTGTGCCGCAGTGGCCGGATTCGCCGCCTGTCTGTTCTACATCATCCTTAACTGGCGTTTAGGCGATTACACCTCACCCGTTTTGGCGAACATCTATCAGACGTCGTTACCGGAAGTTCAGATTCGCAATCCCGCGCCACCGCCGCCTGCGTCGTTGAATCTTAAGGCTTTCCTCAAGCCAGAAATTGATGCTGGATTAGTCGCAGTGCGAGATGAGGCCGATCAAAGTGTGGTGACACTAAAAGGCGATGGCCTGTTTACCTCTGCGTCGACGGAAGTGCGTGGTCGCTATGAGGCGGTGATTCAGCGTATTGCAGCCGCAATGAACAACGTCAGTGGAAAGATTCTGGTGATTGGCTACAGCGATAACGTGCCCATCCGCAGCGCGCGTTTTGCCTCCAATTATGAACTCTCGCTGGCCCGTGCGCAGTCGGTACAAACCCTGCTGCAACAACAGCTGGCACAACCTGCACGCGTAAAAGCTGAAGGGCGCGGGGAAAGCCATCCGCTGGTGCCCAATACCAGCGCTGAGAATCGTGCCCGAAACCGCCGTGTCGAGATCACGCTGTTGGTCGCACCGGATGCAACACAGTCTGAAATCAACGGCTTGGCGAGAGGGAACTGATCCATGCTGAATATGCTATTTGCGGTGTTAACCAGCCGACTTGCCTGGGGCTTTGTCGGTATCACTGCGCTCTCCTTTATTATTTGGGTGATTGGCCCGGTATTTTCGATTGTTGATTCGCGTCCGTTGGAGCCGGAACAGAATCGCATGATCAGTATTGCGCTGTTATATCTGGTGTGGGGGCTGAGCCAGGCGATTCCTCGGTTATATAACTTCTGGTTGAATCGCAAATTGATGTCGAGTCTTGAGACGTCAAAGTCAGATACGCCTGACCAGGATCGCAAACGCCTGACCAATGAAGAGCAGGTCTTGGCGAGCCGCTTCTCTGAAGCCACCGACATGCTGAAAAAGGCGCATTTCCAGCGCCACAGCAGTAAAAGTGCTCCTTTCTGGGCACAGCGCTTTAGCCATCAATATCTCTATCAATTACCTTGGTACATGATCATTGGTGCACCAGGCGCGGGCAAAACCACCGCGCTGGTGAACTCCGGTTTGCAATTTCCGCTTGCCGATAAGTTTGGTAAAGCAGCGCTGCGTGGAATCGGCGGTACGCGTGACTGTGATTGGTGGTTTACCAACGAAGCAGTGCTGTTGGATACCGCAGGCCGCTACAGCACGCAAGAGAGCCAGCAGGAGCGTGATGCCAGTGAATGGCACCATTTTCTTGGACTGTTGCGTCAGTATCGCGGTCGCCAACCGATTAACGGTGTCATTGTCACGTTAAGCGTGTCCGATCTCATGACCCAATCATCAGAAGCATTGCAAAATCAAGCTATCGCGCTTCGTCAGCGCCTGATGGAGCTGCATGACCGTCTCGGCATTCGCTTTCCGGTCTATGTATTAGTCACGAAAACGGATTTGTTAAAAGGCTTTCGTAGCTACTTTGGTGCCCTGGATAAAGCGCAGCGTGAGCAAATCTGGGGCTTTACCTTCCCTTGGGCACAATCGTCCACTGCGGATTTCGAACTCAACGCCCAGTTCCAACAAGAATATTCACTGCTGCAACAGCGGCTGGATGCAGGGCTGGCGGATACGCTTTTAGCTGAGAGTGATGCGCAGGCGCGTGCTGAAAGCTATCTGTTTCCACAGGAATTTGCTGCATTACGTCCGGTGCTGGCAGAAGCGCTCGATACGCTGTTTGCCCGCTCGGATTTTGAAACCCAATTCTCACCACGCGGTATCTACTTCGCCAGTGGCACCCAGGAAGGATTGCCGTTTGATCGCGTTATGGGGGAATTGACGCGCGCCTTACATTTGCCAGGCCAACGAGAAGGGGAGTCAGACCGTTGGGATCAGGTTGATAAAGAGGCGCCGATTCCACCGAATAAGGGGCAGAGCTTCTTCCTCAAAGGCGTGCTGGAAAATGTCATTTTTCAGGAGTCAGGATTAGCTGGTAGCAACCGCTGGTGGGAGCTACGAAACCGTGCAGGGTTGTGGTCAGGCTATCTGGCATTACTGGTGCTGGTGTTAATCGCCGGTGCGCTATGGCTGACCAGTTTCAACAAAAACAAAACCTACCTGCAAGAAATGGCGAGCAAAACCCCGCAGGTTGAGCAGTTGGGCCAGCAGTTGCAAAATCAAGGCCGCGGCGATTTGTTCGCACTGGTGCCTTACTTCAATACCTTGTTACATCTGCCGGAGAGCGCCGAGTTCTCGCTACAGGATCCCCCCTTAACCCGCCGCATGGGATTGTATCGCGGTACTGAAGTCAGTGATGCCACGCAAACGCTGTATGACAAAGCGTTGAAGCAACTGCTGCTACCTCAAGTGGCGCAAAACATCACTCGCTGGCTGCGCAATGATAATGGCAGTGATGCTGACTACAGCTACGAAGCGCTGAAAGCGTATCAGATGCTTTATCAGCCTAAGCATTACGACGGCAAATTCCTGCAGGCATGGCTGATGCTGAATATTTCACGTGAGCTGCCGCAAAGTGTTACGCAACAGGAAGTTGAGCAACTCGCCTGGCATCTGCGCCAACTGCTGGAAACACAGATTCAGTCTTCTCCGTATGCTAAGGATGATGCGCTGGTAAAGCGCGAGCAGGCGCTTATTAATCAAATGCCGCTATCACAGCGCGTCTACGGACGCCTGAAGCGCCTGCTACAGCATGATGGCTCGCTGCAACCTGTCACGCTGGCGGCCTTAGGCGGCCCACAAAGTGAACTGGTCTTCTCGCGTAAAAGTGGCAAATCTGTCAATGAAGGCGTGCCGGGATTATTTACGCCAGAGGGTTACTGGCAGCACGTTGACAAGCAAATTGCCCCTGTGACGCAAGCATTATACCAAGACGATGTTTGGGTGCTGGATAGCGCGACCAATCCAGTGAGCAGCCAGCAGGTTGATTTAGCGGTACGTCAGCTTTACGTGCAGGACTATATACGTCAATGGGAACAATTCCTCAGCGATATCCAGCTCAATAACAGCGCAGACCTGGCGCAGCGTATTAACAGTGCCCGCCTGTTATCAGGCGCGCATTCACCGTTGCGTCAGATGGTCATCAAACTTTCAACACTGCTGACGCTGACGCCAGCGGCCAACGACAAAGCAAAATCAGCACCGGCTGCGCCATCAGGCAACAGCGCGACGCGCGCGCTGGAAAACTTATTCAGTGGCTCTCGTGCGAATGCAGCACAAGGACAAGGGGCATTACAGCAGGCTCCTGAAACGGCAGTCGCGACCCATTTTGCCCCGATTCTGGAGCTGGCGCAGCCGTTGCAGCAGGGCAGTAAAGTGTTAGCGGTGGATGACTTCCTGCATCAAATCGACGACCTCTATCGCTATCTCACTGCCGTGCAAGATGCCGCCAACAGTGGCATGCAACCGCCTGCCAGCGATGCGATCAGCCGCCTGCAAGCCAGTGCTGGGCGATTGCCTGGATCGTTACAAAACATGGTGTCCAGCATGGCGGTCGGCGCCAGCAGTGATGCGCAGCGTCGTGATATGGATAATGTGCGCAAGCGTATCAACATGGAAGTCGGCAGCTTCTGCCGCCAAGCCATTGGGGGGCGCTATCCGCTGGTACGCAGCGCTCGCAGTGAAGTGACTCCAGATGATTTGGCTCGGATGTTTGCCCCAGGAAGCGGGTTAATGGATAGCTTCTTCCGCGAAAATCTGGCCAGCAAAGTGGATACCACGAATGCATCCTGGCGCTTCACGCCGGGCATAGATGGCAAAAGTTTGCCGGGTGGCGAAGCGTTATTGCGTCCATTCCAGCAGGCACAGTCCATCCGAGATGCGTTCTTTACCAATGGCGCGACCACGCCTTCATTCCGCGTGACGCTGCGTACCGTGAAGATGGACAACGACATCCTCAATCTGACGCTGGATGTAGACGGACAAATTCTGCGTTACAGCCATGGCCCGCAAGCGGTGCAGATGGTGAACTGGCCGGGGCCGGGCGGGACCAGCCAGGTACGTATGCAGTTGGGTTTGACCAATGGTACGACCTCGACGCTGGTCACCAGCGGGCCTTGGGCGCTGAACCGCTTCTTTGATCGCGCCCGGTTGACCTCTGTGGGGGGCTTAACGCGCGAAGCCAGCTTTAACATTGATGGCCACCAGGTCACGCTGTCATTTACGCCTGGCAGTATCCGCAATCCGTTCCAGCTTACCGGCTTTAGTTGCCCCTGAAACAGGACCTGACAATGACTCATTTCACCGCCCCTGGCTGGTACGGCAAATTGCCCAGTGCGGGTGACTTTGTGAAGCGTCGCTTCCCCGATGCGCTCTATCGGCAATGGTCCAACTGGTTTCAGGTCGGGCTCCATCACTGGCAAAACAGCGAAGAGAGTCAAAACGCTCCGTCGAGGGCTTTCCTCAAAGCGCCAGTGTGGAATTTTGTCGTTCCGCCAATGTTGGGAAGTCAGTTGATTCAAATGGGATGCCTGATTGCGGCACGTGACAGTGTTGGCCGTCACTACCCGCTGTGTGCTTTGCGCCACTTTACGCCCGCAGAGTGGACGCCAGCTTTGCTGACACGCTCCGGCGAGTGGTATCAGCAGGTGGGAAATACTTTGCTGAGAGTGGTGCAGAACGGCGGTACGCCAGAACAATTGGATCATGCACTGCTCAGTATTCCGCAGCCACAGCAGCCGTTAGCCGGCGATGAGCCTTCGGATATTCTCGATGTCATCGGCACCGGTGAGCACCCCTCTACCTTGAACTGGAAACTGCCGGGTGACAGCTTTGATCCGCAGTTCTACACCAGCTTTTGGTGGACCAATCAGAGTGACGGCTTCCCGCTTTATACCCAGGTACACAGCGGCAACTTTACCGCTCAGCTGTTTTCATTGCTGTTTGACCCTGCTGGCGGCGCCAAACCTGGACGAAATGGACTTTACCCCCCGATGTTTGAATCCTGAGGTAATACTGCATGACGATCAATATTGATGCCTTACTGTCTCCGGTCAGCAGCGATAACCCTTGCGGCGATAACCTGGAATACCACGCAGATTTTCAGGCGATGGAACAAGCCAGTGCTGGCAAAGCCGAGCAGCAATTTGGCACCACCATCATTCCCGCCGAGCCGGCTGACTGGAATAAGGTCGAAAAGCTTGCCATCGATTTGCTAGGCCGCAGTAAAGACCTGCGAGTGATGTTAGCACTCACTCACGCGTGGACGCAGTTAAAAGGCCTGCCGGGGTATGCACAGGGCCTGAAACTGATTGAACAATCTATGCTGCTTTATTGGGAACCCCTTTGGCCCAGGCTAGAGGAGTTTGGTGAGGCCGATCCTTTTTATCGTATTAATGCCGTTGCGCTGTTGGGTGATAAATCTGCCTTAAGCACGGCGGTGCGCCAATCCTGGCTGCTGCGTAACGCTTCTGACGGCATCACGCTACGCGATGCGGCTGCCTTGTGCGACGGCAGCAAAACGGAGGTTGCTGAGTACCCCGGCGGTTTATCGCGCTTGACCGATGAGCTAGCCCGTGTCGATCAGCCCGGAGCAGAAGCCGTCATTCAGATAAGTGAGCGTTTACAAACAATCTGTGAAACCCTGGCGGAAAGGTTAGATGATTCTGCTGTCCCGGAACTGACTCAGTTGCGTAAACAGATTGCGATAGTTGCTGAGCGCTGCCAGGCAACGGATCTTCGGGCATTGCAGCCTGCAGCCGCCGTTGAGCAAACGACGGATTCCACGCCCGCAGCAACACCTGTTGCTGCGCGACCCCAGGCTGACTGGCGCAGCGTACAGCTGACCTCAAGGGCTGATGCACAACTGATGCTGGAAAAGGTAAAGCAGTATTTCTCGCAACACGAACCCAGCCATCCCGCGCCCTTGATGATAGACCGTGTGCAAAGGCTGATCGAACTCGATTTTATGGACATCATCCGCGACCTCGCGCCGGATGGCGTCAATCAGTTAGAAAACATCTTCGGACGTCGCGACTAAATCACCGTCCACTTCTATACGCAGCGAGACCTGCGCGCCTCCTGCGAGCCGTTACCCGCGCAATTTTATGGAGAAAACCATGGCACCAACGAAATCCAGTGGGCAGAAATTTATTGCTCGCAATCGCGCGCCCCGCGTGCAGATCGAATATGACGTGGAAATTTATGGCGCAGAACGCAAAATCCAGCTGCCGTTTGTGATGGGGGTATTGGCCGATCTGGTGGGTAAGCCACTGGAGCCGCAGCCAAGCGTCGATGAGCGTAAATTCCTGGAAATCGACATCGATAACTTCGATGAACGTATGAAAGCGCTGAAACCCCGCGCTGCATTCCAGGTGGATAACACGCTGAATGGCGAGGGCAAGCTCAATATTGATTTGACCTTTGAGAGCATGGATGACTTTTCACCGGATGCCATCGCCCGCAACGTTGAGCCGCTAAGCAAGTTACTGGAAGCGCGCACGCAGTTGGCCAATTTGCTGACCTACATGGACGGTAAAAACGGTGCTGAAGAGCTGATTGGTAAGATTCTGCAGGATCGTACGCTGCTGCAAGCCTTGACTCATCTGCCTAAGCAGAGCGAAGCATCAGACGGTAAGGAGGAGCAATAATGATCGAAACATCTCAACAGCAGCAACCACAGGGGGCTGTTAGTTTTTCCCAGGATGAGTTCAGCGCACTGCTTAACAAAGAGTTTCGCCCGACCAGCGATCAGGCACGTGAAGCCGTCGAGAGTGCGGTGAAAACGCTGGCGCATCAGGCGCTGGAGAACACGGTCACCGTCTCCAACGATGCGTATCGCACCATTCAGGATCTGATTGCAGAGATCGATGAAAAACTGTCTCAGCAGGTGAATCAAATCATCCATCATCAGGATTTTCAGCAGGTAGAGAGCGCATGGCGTGGCCTGAATTATCTGGTGAATAACACTGAAACGGATGAAATGCTGAAAATTCGCTTTATGAGTATCTCCAAGCAGGAACTGAGTCGCAGCCTGAAGCGCTTCAAGGGCGCTGGTTGGGATCAAAGCCCGCTGTTCAAGAAAATCTACGAGCAGGAATACGGCCAGTTTGGTGGTGAGCCGTTTGGCTGCCTGGTGGGCGATTATTACTTCGACCACGGCCCACAAGATGTGGAACTGTTAGGTGAAATGGCGCGCATTGGTGCTGCTGCACACTGCCCGTTTATTACCGGTACGGCACCGACAGTGATGCAGATGGAGTCCTGGCAGGAGCTGGCAAACCCACGCGATCTGACCAAGATCTTCCAGAACACGGAATACGCAGCATGGCGTAGCCTGCGTGAATCAGAGGATGCGCGCTACCTTGGATTGGTGATGCCGCGTTTCCTGGCGCGTCTGCCCTATGGTATTCGCACCAACCCGGTCGATAGCTTCGATTTTGAAGAGCAGACAGACGGTTCCGATCACAACAACTACACCTGGAGCAACGCGGCGTACGCCATGGCAGCCAACATTAACCGCTCCTTTAAGGAGTATGGCTGGTGTACGGCAATTCGCGGTGTGGAGTCTGGCGGTGCGGTAGAAGATCTGCCCTGCCACACATTTCCAAGCGATGATGGCGGCGTGGACATGAAGTGCCCAACTGAGATCGCCATCAGCGATCGCCGTGAAGCCGAACTGGCCAAAAACGGCTTTATGCCGCTGGTACATCGCAAGAACTCCGATTTTGCGGCCTTTATTGGTGCCCAATCGCTACAAAAGCCGACCGAGTACCACGATCCCGATGCAACAGCTAATGCGCGTCTGGCTGCTCGCTTGCCTTACCTCTTCGCCTGCTGCCGTTTCGCACACTACTTGAAGTGCATCGTGCGCGACAAGATTGGCTCCTTCCGCGAGCGTGACGAGATGGAGCGCTGGTTGAATGATTGGGTCATGAACTACGTCGATGGCGACCCGGCTAACTCCTCGCAGGAAACCAAATCCCGCAAACCTTTGGCCGCCGCTGAAGTTAGCGTGGAAGAGCAAGAAGATAATCCTGGCTACTACGCCGCGAAATTTTTCCTGCGTCCGCACTATCAGCTGGAAGGATTAACGGT
>NZ_JASEWO010000362.1:0-1146 GCF_030024295.1 Pantoea sp. Pa-EAmG | reverse complement strand
ACTGCCGCTGATTACCGCAGGTTTCTACAGTAAAGATGAAATCCTGTTTGGTGCGTTGGCGAATGGTCACATCAATCTGATGGTGGCGGGTCTGGTCGGTGCATTCCTGACCTCAATCTACACCTTCCGCATGATCTTCATCGTGTTCCACGGCGAAGAGAAAATTCATGCGCACGCGGGCAAAGGCATTACTCACCATCTGCCACTGATTGTGCTGTTAGTGCTTTCCACCTTCGTTGGCGCCATGATTACGCCACCGCTGGCGGGCGTGCTGCCGCAGAATGAATTCGGTGAGGGCGGAAAAGTGGCGCTGGAAATCACCTCAGGCGTGGTCGCGATTGTCGGCATCCTGATTGCTGCTGCCCTATGGCTTGGCAAACGCCAGCTGGTCACCAGTGTTGCCAACAGCGCGCCGGGCCGTTTCTTCGGCACCTGGTGGTTCGCGGCATGGGGCTTCGACTGGCTGTATGACAAGGTGTTTGTAAAACCTTATTTGGGCATTGCCTGGCTGCTGAAGCGCGATCCGCTGAACTCACTGATGAACCTGCCTGCGCTGTTGTCGCGCATTGGTAATAAAGGCCTGGTGGTGAGCGAGAACGGTTACGTGCGCTGGTATGTGGCTTCCATGAGTGTCGGTGCCGTGGTGGTACTGGCGCTGATGCTGGTGATTTAAAGATTGATGAGCGGGGGCGAGAGAATCAATAGTTCTCTCATCCCAGAAGCGAATGTGAAAAATTGCCTGAATGACGAAGCGTTATTGATGTAGCCCGTTTCGTTGCCGTCAGTGTGCAGCAACCCAAGCGTATTTTGTACGTGAGGGTGGCGAGCGCTGACGGTGATGAACGTGGCAAGCAAGATAGCTCGAAATCAGGTTGAAAAAAGGGAAGTATGCCGTGCTATTACCTTGGCTAATAATCATACCTTTTGTTGGGGGTCTGCTTTGCTGGTTAGCAGAGCGCCTCGGCGCAAAAGTGCCGCGTTGGATCGCCATGATCACCATGGGGCTGACGCTGGCACTCGGTCTGCAGTTGTGGCTGCAGGGAGGCTATTCACTCACCCAGGCTGCAGGAATGCCGCAGTGGCAGTCGACTTTCTCGGTGCCATGGATTCCGCGCTTCGGCATTAACTTCCATCTGGCTATCGACG
>NZ_JASEWO010000156.1:0-10840 GCF_030024295.1 Pantoea sp. Pa-EAmG | reverse complement strand
TTCAGACTTCACGCGGAACTGATAATCACCATAAGCCAGCTCGCTGTCTGGCGTCCATGCCCACTTACCTTCGCTGTCTGCGGCGGTTACGGTGCCCACTTTCCAGCCTGTACCGTCGTTGTACTCGACCGTGATAACCGTGCCACCCTCTGCCGTTCCGTTCAGGGTTGGCGTCTGATCGTCAGTGGTACCACCGCTAGTGATATCGCCGGTACGTGTGCCAAAGTCGTCCACGACGCTGGTAATCACCGGCGCTGCTGGCGGCATGGTGTCAACGGTAATCACCCGGTCAGCGGAAGGTGTGCTGACGTTACCCACGTCGTCGGTGAAGGTGACGTGATAATTATAGGTGTTGTCATGCAGCGGGTCTGGCGTCCAGTTCCAGTTACCGGTGCTGGCGTCTGCATAAACGGAGCCCACCGCAGTGGTGCCGTTATAAATAGTCACCAGCACCGGGCTGGTTTCGCCCGCCATGTTTACGCGGCCTTCCAGGCGCGGCGTGGTGTCGCGCGTGGCCGCGCCATTCGCCAGCTCCACGTCCGTCGCATCCAGGTTATCGATAACCCGGTCAAAGCTGCCAGCTGGCGCTGCCGTATCCAGCGTCACCTCGAAGTTTCCGCTCGGGGTCGGCGAGCCGTTAACCTCTGCGCGGACTTCATAGGTGCCGTCAGTCGGGATATTCAGGTCAAACTGCCATGCGCCGGTCGTGACGTCAGACGTGACGCTGCCGACCGCCGTGCCGTCCACAAACACCGTCACAACCTGGCCCGGCGTAGCAATACCGTGCACCGTCGGAGTACTGTCATTAGTGCGTGCCGGAGACGCCAGGTCACCGATGATGCTGTTGTCTTCCGACAGGTGCGTGATGCGCACAGCCACTAAACTGGTATCGACTTCGAAATTGTATTCTGACGGCGCGCTGCGGTTACCCGCCGGATCAATCTGTATGACTTCCAGGTTATGTTCGCCGTCATCAAGCGCCGGCACCGGGAAGCTCCAGCTGCCGTCCGGATGCACCACTGCCGTACCCAGCAGTTCGCCGTTTTCCCATACCTCCACGCTGCCACCGGTCTCATCAGAGCTGCCGCGCAGGATCGGGGTGTCGTCCGGCGTGGTGTCACCTTTACCAATTGGAATTTCGGTGCTGCCGATATCGTTAATCAGGCTCAGCGTCGGCGCGTCCGGCGCGGTCACGTCCAGAACGTAGTCCCAGTTGCCGCTCGGCTCGCTGCGGTTTGAGGCCGCATTTTCTTCCACTACGTGGAAACTGATATTGCCCGGCGTCAGGCCCGGCTCAGGCACCTTAAAACTCCAGGTACGGTCTTCCTGCACGATTGCCGTGCCAACAAGATCAGTGCCATTATAAACGTAAATGACGTTGTCTTTTTCACCGCCGGTTCCTCGAACCACCGGGGTAGCGTCATTACTCGGAGATCTCTCCTGAATGAGGTGTTCACCCGCGCCGTCATCGTTATAAACGCCGGTAATCGTCGGGCGCGCCGGCGCACCACCGGTAATGATGGTGAAATCAAGAGTGTCAGACGGGGCGCTTTCGTTACCGGCTTCGTCGCGCAGGCGGATGTCGACCGAGTGCGAACCGTTTGGCATATCCGTATCCGGCGTCCAACTCCAGTTGCCCTCCGAATCGATAGTCGTGCTGCCGATATCTTTCCCGTTGTCACGGATGATCACAATATCCCCGACGTTATCCGTCAGACCGCTGCCTTTGAATTCCGGGCGAGCGTCGTCGGTAGGCTTGTCGGTAGTGATCCAGCCTTCATAATCGCCCACGTCATCCCATGCGCCTTCAAACGGTTTACCCGGTCCGATTGAGGGGTCGAGCACCGGTGCGGTCAGGTCGATTTCAAAGTGATACGGATCGCTCGGCTCGCTTTCGTTGCCAGCCGGATCTCTCACGATAATCCGCACATCGTGTTCACCCTCACCCATGTCCGTATCCGGCGTGAAGCTCCAGTTGCCGTCGCCATCTACGATGACAGAGCCAATGACTTCCATCACACCTTCAAACTCATCGGAAATGATGACCACGTCACCTGGCTCGAGGCCGCCGCCGTTAAATTCAGGACGCGCGTCGTCCGTCACGCCGTCTTCAGCGATAGGTCCTGTAATGATGCCTACGTCATCCAGCGCCAGGTCAAGATTTCCGCCAGCGCCGGTGGTCGGTTTGCCCGGAGGGGTAATGTCAACGATGAAATCAAGCGGATCGCTTGGCTCACTCTCGTTACCGGCGGGGTCGCGAATGATGATATCCACGCTGTGATCGCCTTCGGCCATGTCGGTGTCAGGCGTGAAGGTCCAGGAACCATCATCGTCTACGATCACGGAACCGATCACTTCATCTTTATCACGGATAATAACGGTGTCACCCGGTTCCAGGCCGCCGCCACGGAATTCCGGCTGCTGATCGTTCGTTGAACCGCCGGGTGTGATGTAGCCGGTCTGAGGTTCGACGTCATCCCATGCGCCTTCCAGCGGACCACCCGGTCCGATTGCACCGTCTCCCGGCATAACCGGCGCGGTGAAGTCAATCAGCAGGGATACAGGCTCACTTGGCAGGCTGCGGTTATTTGCAGCATCAACCACCACAATATAGAGTTCGTTGGGGCCTTCGGTCAGTGGTGTTGTCAGCTCCGAGCGCCAGGTGCCGTCAGTGGCAACGTCAGCGGAGCCGACCAGCTCACCGCTCTTATTAAAAATTTCAACGCGCAGGCCCGGCTCCGGAGAAGAGACCGAACCAACTACGGTCGGCGTGGCATCATTGGTAACGCCCGCAGCTATAACCGATACGCCGTCATCATTCAGCAGGTCTTCAATTTTGCCTGATGCCGGTGCTACGGTATCAATGATCAGTTCAGGGCCGGGCTTTGGTGCGCTGACGTTACCGTTACCATCGCCTTCCACCAGTTCAAAGTCGTGGTCGCCGTCCTGCAGCGGGGGCTGCGGCGTCCAGGTCCAGTTGCCGTCTCCGTCAACGATGACAGACCCGATATCTTCACCGTCTTCGCGAATAATCACCGTGTGTCCGGGCGTACCAATGCCGCTGAATACGGGGGCATTATCGTTGCTGGTGCCGCCGGAAGGCAGGGTATGTCCGTCGCGATCGGTGATGGCAATCACTTCAATGGTGTTGGGCAGTTCACCGCCCGGAGGAGGATTTCCGCCGTCGCCGCCTTTACCACCGTCAGTACCGTCATTGCTGCCGTTGCCGTGGTTGTCATCTTTTCCGGCGTGGCCAATCAGATAGCCCAGCCCGGTGGCTGCCGCCAGCGCCGCCAAAGCGCCCAGCGCAATCAGCGCCGGTGAAAGGCCGGCCATAGACAGGTTTGCCAGAGAGGACGCGCCGGCATATTCGCCCGCGCCCAGCGCGACCGCTGAGGTTTCACCATCCAGCAGTGCGCCGGCCGCGTCGTTATCATCGCCGCTGGTCGCAATGTATTCGTGCCACTGGCCGTCTTCACCTTTACCGACCAGTTCGCCAGGATTGTCGTAGAACCCTTCGATTTCCAGCTGGGGCTTGTCTTCGCCCTCGAGAAATACCTGCAGGTTTTTACCCACGCGCTTCAGCGTGACGTTTTCCGGCGCAAAACCGTTCTCGCCTTCAGACAGAATGTATTTACCGCCCGCGACCGCTTTCACTTTGACGACTTTCCCGCCGCCTAATACTTCCGCACGGACGATGGTATTTTTATCCACGACCGCGGCGTTTACTGGAATTGAACTCATTGAATTCACCTTAATCTGAGTTAGCTCTTTATCTCTGCGCACCGGCAGCGTGATTCAGTGCTGAAACTGGTTATCCATTTCAGCGTGCTCAGAATTCTCTCAGAGCCGGAAAAAAAACCTTCAGAGACCTGTCCTGGAAAACGGATGTTTTTAAAAATTAAATAACCGGCAGTGGCGGAAAAAATGAGGGAGAGGTAGGCAAAATCGATATACTTTACAGCCTGATTAACAGCCCGTATGCGTGGACTCCGCGTGGTTAAAGCAACAGTATTCTGGTTCTCACTGCTCCTGACGCTGACTGCAGTCAGTGCGCCGGTTTCACCCGTGAACTTAGCGCTGGCCCCCCGGACGCAGATAGCTTTACCGGACAATGAGGAAATATCTGACAGCCAGGCCTGGCTTTCTGAACACTCAAGCCTGCGGGTCGGCACCTGGATGCCCGTGCAACCGCCTTTTGCGATTGCTGCAGGAAATCAGCGCTTCGCCGGGCTCACCGCCGACTACCTGTCTGTGCTTCAGCAGGCGTTGTCGTTGCCGGTCAGCGTGCAGCGTTATCCGGATAAACAGCAGGCCCTTGCGGCGCTGCGTCAGGGAAAGGAGGACTTACTGGCTGATATGCGCACCGGAGAGAGCGGCGGACTGGCCTTTTCCCTTCCTTATCATGCAGACCGTGCGGTGTTAATTCACCTGAGCGCCATCGCGCCGGGCGCAGACGACGGACTGCGGGGCAAAACGCTCTATTATGTCGGGGATGAACGGCTGGGCGACAGGCTGAAGCAGCACTACCGCGCAGCAACCATCATTGCGCTGCCGGACTATGCCGCAGCGGCAGACGAAATCATTAAAAATCCGGATGCGCTGCTGTGGACCAGCGAATCAACCGCCCACAACCTGATGAACCGCCAGCGGTCATACTCCTTCTCGCTTATCCCCAGCGACGTGGGCGGCTCACAGAATCGTGCTTTCGCTGCGCTTGAGAGCAATACGTCCCTGATATCCGCTGTGGATAATGTATTGCAGCGTCTGCCGCTGAGCGCGCGGTTAAGCATCGCCCGAACATGGGGGCTGGAAGAAAAAGAGGCGGACACCACACGCCTGGCGCTTGACGGGCAGGAACAAAAGTGGGTGAGCAGTCACCCGGAGCTGACCGTGCTGATGGTGGACTCGCAGGGGCCGCTGACCTATCCCGATGAGGACGGAGACGTCAGGGGGTTTACGGCTTCCCTGCTTCAGCAGATTGCCGGACGGGCCGGGTTCAGCCTGAAGTGGGAGCACGTTGACAGCGTGCCTGAGATGCGCGAACGCCTCATCAGGCATCCGGATGCGCTGATGGCGGTCGCGGACGCTTCTGTTCCGGCGGCTGAAAATATCATCTACAGCCAGCCCTATCTCACTGACGGCTGGGTGCTGGTGACGCGAAGCAGCAGCAATTTCAGCTCTCTTGATGACATGAAAGGGAAAAGCGTGGCGGTATTTAACGGCATCTATTTTTTGCCTGAGCTGCGCCGCCGTTATCCGCAGGTGACTTTCATTGAGCGTCAGCTGTCGCTCGAGACGGTCTTCTCGTTGTGGGTTCACTCCATCGACGGTGCCATTATTCCCCGGACGGCAGCAGACTATTTTGAAAAAACCAGCCTCGCCCGCCCCTTCCGCGTGGCAGGCAGCTTACCGCTGCCGCCACTTCGCGTCGCCATGGCCACCGGCGAGCAGAACAGCCCCCTTATCTCTCTCATAAACAGGGAGCTGATGACGTATCCGCCGCAGGCGCTTTACAGCCATCTCAGCGGCTGGCAGGTGCGCCACGCGCATGATGTGGTTAACCGCTGGTCTCGCTACCGCGATGTGCTGATTGTGGCTGCGCTGATGCTGCTCCTGATTGCGGCGGCTTTCGTCTGGCGCAACCGCTTTCTCAAACGAAATCTGCTGGAGATGCAGCGTCTGCAGGCGGCGCTTTTACAGGCCCGTGAGCGCGCGGATCATGCTAACAATGCCAAAAGCCTGTTTCTGTCTCAGATGAGCCACGAGATCCGTACACCCATGAATGCGCTGACGGGCCTGCTGGAGCTCGAACTGCTCGGGCACACCTCACCGGAACAGGGAAAAAAGAACCTGACCGTTGCCTACGAATCTGCACGTTCTCTGATGCTGCTTGTCGGCGATATTCTTGATATGGCCAAGATTGAATCCGGCACGCTACAGGTCAAACACGCGCCGGTTGTGCTGACTGACGTGGTGAACAACTGTATCGCCCTGTTCCGCTCTGCGAGCGAAGCCAAAGGGATTGTCCTGAGCGTGGAGTACAGCGTGAAGCACAAGGTGGTTCTGTTTGATTCCGTTATGTTTCGTCAGATCATTTCGAATCTTCTGAGCAACGCAATCAAATTCACGCCTGCTGAAGGTGAGATAGAAGTCTCGCTGTATGAAGGTACGCAGGGGCACCCGGGTGAGGCGGAGTTCGCACTGGAAGTGTGCGACAGCGGTATCGGACTCACCCCGGCTCAGCAACAGGCCGTATTTGAACCCTTTGTACAGGTTGATGAGGCCCAGCCCGCGCAGAAAGGCACCGGACTGGGTCTGAGCATCTGTCGCCAGCTCAGCGAACTGCTGGGCGGCAGCCTGATTGTGGAGAGTGAGCCCGGCGCGGGCGCCACGTTTATTTTTCGCTTCAGGGCGACGCCCGCTGACGGTCAGGAACACCCGGCTGCATCACCGGTGCAGGTGCGTTCTGATGCGCGGCACATTCTTGTGATAGACGATCATGCACCGAATCGCCTGCTGCTGAGCCAGCAGCTGGAGTCCGCCGGCCACAGCTGCGTGGTTGCCGAAAGCGCACTTCAGGGGCTGGAGGCCTGGAAGCATACGCGCACGCCTTTCAGCCTGATCATAACCGACTGCAACATGCCAGGTATGAGTGGCTTCGCTTTCACCGAACGCCTGAGGGCGCTGGAGAGTGAGAACAGTCTGCCTCCGGTTGATGTCATCGGCTTTACGGCCATGGCCGAACAGGGCGTGCGTGAAAGAGCGCTGGCAGCAGGAATGACCGACTGCATGTTTAAACCGCTTAACCTGCAGCAGTTGCTGGGGCACGTTGAAAAAAAAGCTTCCCCCGCACCTGTGGATATCGCGCCATCACCTGCTCTGAGCAGGCTCACGGATCTCGCACCGGCGGGCTCGGCAGCGCTGCACTCACTCGTTCTCACGGTGATCGGCCAGAATAATGATGACCTTAGTCAGCTGCGGGAAGCGCTGACGTCCGGTGACGTGACCGGCATCAGTACTGCCGCACACAGTCTGCTTAACACCGCGAAAATGCTGGGTATGAATGAGTTTGAAGCGCATTGCCGGGCCATTGAGCAGGATGCGCGTAACGCATCCAGTGAGCCGGTTGCCTCTCACATCAGCGCGTGCATCAGAATAGTTAAAGAACTCGAAACCGAACTTCACGCATACCTCAGCGCAGAGAAGGCTGATTCTTATCAGAATTAAGCAAGACCTGTCCCGGTTATCGCGATTTCAGAGCCTTACGGGGAATACGCGCTTGTGATGTATCCCTGCCCCGATAAGAATGCCGACAATTCTTATCGGGGTATCTGCTGTGAATCGCGCTTTCATTATCGTCATTATCATCTCTTCTCTGGGACTTATCCGGCAGGCCTGCGGTCAGGTTCAGGAGCTGACCCTGATGTCCCGGACGCAGGTTCCGCTTCCGGAAGTTTCGTGGACGCCTGCAGAACGGCGCTGGCTTGATTCGGCGGAAAGCCTGCGGGTGGGCGTTGCCGGCGATACGCTTCCGCCGCTGGTGATGAATAATGACGATTCGACGTTTGAAGGGATCGCAGCGGACTATATCTGGCTGACGGGTCGCGTGACCGACAAAAAAATGGTTATCCGGCGATACCCGACGGCCGGAGAGGTCGAGGGAGCGCTGGTGAAGGGTGACGTGGACATCATCGCGGTTCACACCCCACAGATTAATCGCTCCGTTCCTCTGCTGGTTTCCAGACCCTATCTGCTGGATGAACCCGTCCTGTTACATAAAACCTGCCCGGAAGGATCCTGTTCACAAAAAGACCGGGAACACACCATCGCCTACGTCGGCGATGAGGCCACAGGTAAATTTATTTCATCACAGTTTCCTCAGGCCCGTTTACTGCATTACGGCTATTCAAGCGAAGCCGTTGCGGCCATTGAGTACAATACGGGTGAACAGCTGTGGATCAGCGCTTCTGCTGCGGCGTTTTACCGGAATCAGGGCAGCGAGAAACCTGGCGCCTTCAGGCTGACGAATATTGCCACTAACCTGAACGTCTCGTTTGCCGTCGCCGCGGACAATCCGGTTCTGCTGAACGTGCTGGATAAGGTTTTAGCCTCGCTTCCTCTGCACAGTCGCATGCGGATCGCCAGCAACTGGGGGCTGGACAGTCGTTTCGTGATTAAACACAATCCGCTGGTGCTCAGCCGGGAGGATCTGAGCTGGATAAGCCATCATCCTCTGATTACCGTACGCTATCCCTCCCATCAGCCTCCCCTGAGTTTTGTGGATGAGGAAGGAATGCTGAGTGGCTACCTTCCCTCACTGATGCGTATCATTGGCGATCGAACCGGGCTGCAGTTTGTGAGCGAACCCCGTCCCCTACCACCTGATGCAGCCAGTCCGGTAGTCGATGCCGTATTTTTAAGTGAAACGATGCCCTTGCAGGGTGACCAGACGCGCAGCTATGCGATTTCGCCATGGGTACTGGTGGCGCTAAAGGCGGGTAATCGTCCCGCCCTGAGTGCCATGAAGGGGAAGCAGATCGTGATGGCCGGTCAGAGCAGCCAGCTGAGCGAACTGGCGCGCCGGTACCCGTCTGTTCACTTCCGGCAGGTCACTGAACCAGAGCAGGCGTTGCAAGAGGTGGCTTCTCACCGCGCCGATGCCGCTGTCGTGACCAAAATGTTTGCTGACTACCAAATCAGCAACAGCTACTCTGGCCAGTTGAGCGTGGCCAGCACGGTGTCTCTTGCCCCCGCCAGGTTTGTCATGCGTATTAACGCGTCCCACTCTCCGCTGGTCAGCATCATCAACAGAGCGCTCACGGATATTTCGCCTCAGGCACAGCAGCATTATCTTGCCGCCTGGATAAATGCACCCGTTATTCGCAACCAGCTTATCTGGGACGCACACAGCCGTGTATTTATCATCTGCGCGCTGTTATGCGCCCTGGCTGCCGCGCTGATCGTTGCGCGAAATCGCTATCTGAAACGGGACATCAGGAACCGCCTCCGTTATGAAAAGCGGCTTGAAGATCAGCTGAGGTTTACCCGCACGCTCATTGATGAGTCTCCGGTTGCGCTCTACGTGCGCGACAGCCAGACCCGGATGGTGCAGTGTAACAACACGTACCTTCAGTTCTTTGGTGGTGATCCGGCTAGGGTCATTGGCCGTACACTTGAGGAGTCCGGCATACTGACGTCAGAAAGCGTACAGGAATTCCAGAATATTTACCGGACCACGCTGCGCTCTGCCCGGCCGGGTATTTCCCGCCGTGAGATTCATATGCCTGACGGTTCGCGCGTGCTGGTTCAGCACTGGACCCTCCCCTTTCGGGATCACAGTGGGGATATTCAGGGGATTATCGGCGGGTTTATAGATGTCACGGAGCAGGAGCGCCTGCTCCGTGATTTAACCCGGGCCCGGGAGGCGGCAGACAACGCAAGTAAATCCAAAAGCCTGTTTCTGGCTCAGATGAGCCATGAGATACGCACCCCGCTCAATGCCCTGATAGGTTTACTGGAGATTGAGAACAAAAAAATCTCCTCACCAGAGCAGCGGGCAGAAAACATTCGCGTGGCCTGGGAGTCTTCGCAGGCGTTACTCTCCCTGGTGGGTAACATCCTGGATATGGCGAAAATTGAGTCCGGTACGCACCGGGTATGCATTGAGCCGGTGGATCTCAGTGCCTGCATCGAAACGGTTATTACTCTTTTTCGCTATCCCGCCAGTCAGAAGGCGCTTGAACTGCAGTTCAGCAGCCAGCTCAGGCACAGCGTGGCGCATGTCGACCGCACGATGCTGACGCAGATTGCCTCTAACCTCATCAGCAATGCGGTCAAATTTTCCGAAAACGGGACGGTCGCCATCACCCTGGAAGAGCACTGCCTGGAGGAAGCGGACCGGAGTCATTATATATTGTGCGTCCGGGATAGCGGGCCGGGCATGACGCAGGAGCAGGCGCTGGGGATATTTGAGCCTTTTATGCAGGCCCACGACAGCGCGCATAACGCCCTCGGTACCGGCCTCGGCCTGAGCATCTGTAAGCAGCTGTCTGCGCTGCTGGGTGGAGAACTCAGCGTCGAAAGTGAACCCGGAAGGGGCAGCCTTTTTAAATTTCATTTCCCGGCCAGACATGGGAAGCTGACCCGTTCTGAAGAGAACGGTTTGCCGTCCGCTATTGCATCGGGTACTGCCCGGGCGCTTATCGTCGACGACCATGCCCCAAATCGCCTGCTGCTGAGCCAGCAGCTGACGGCTGCGGGCTTTCAGGTGACGGCGGCTGAAAACGGCACTCAGGCAGTTGCCTGCTGGGACAGTGCAGCCCTGCCGTTTGATATCGTGCTGACCGACTGCAACATGCCCGGTATGGATGGCTTCCGGCTGACCCGGCTGCTACGAAAAAAAGAACAGCAGCAGCAACTGACGCCGCGCCCTATTTTTGGTTTCACCGCCATGGCCGAGGAAGACGTCAGGTTAAGAGGCCAGCAGGCCGGGATGACAGACTGTCTTTTCAAACCTCTGAACATCCGGAAGCTTTATGAAAGTATATCCGTACACTTTCCGTCAGAATGCATACGAAAACCCGAAACAGTGGCGGAAATTCAGCCAGAGGTCGCGCAGCTGAAAAAACTGGCCGGTTCAGATGAAGGTGATTATTGCCGGCTGGCACAGCAGCTCGTTGAAACCAACGATGAGGATCTGGCTGTGCTTTATCAGGCCGTATGCAATGCAGATGAAGCGCTGATTGCTTCACATTATCATCGTCTTATGGGAAAGGCCCGTATCCTACACGCAGCGAATCTTCAGAATATTTGTCAGGATTTGAAGGAACAGGCCAGT
>NZ_JASEWO010000155.1:0-10997 GCF_030024295.1 Pantoea sp. Pa-EAmG | reverse complement strand
GAGCAGGGGATTGAAAATCCCCGTGTCCGTGGTTCGATTCCGCGTCCGGGCACCACTATTCAGAAAACCCAGCCTTATGGCTGGGTTTTTGCTTTTCTGCGTCAGCATATTGATTCGCTACATTGCCGGTCTTAGCGCTAAAAATTCGCAGCTGTATCGCTGCTATTTCTCTCTTTCCAGTCCCCCATTTGCGCGACGCGTCGCACACTTTTGCGATTGCGCCCAAACCTTTCCAGCGAATTGCGCCACCGGTCACGCCGCGTTGCGCGTGTCGATGTTAAAAAACTGTTAATCGTAGTACCTGCCTGCCGTCGTGGCGTTTGTCCTTAACTCAGCGTCTGCTGCATCTCACCGTGCCGGACGCTTTAGATACACCGAATCGTGTCGCCAGAGGGAGTAATCGTGAACCTTCGTCGCCTTAAATATTTCATCAAAATCGTCGACGCGGGCAGCCTGACGCAGGCCGCTGAAAGTTTGCATATTGCGCAACCGGCGCTAAGCCAGCAGCTTGCCACGCTGGAAGGAGAAGTGAATCAGCAGTTACTGATCCGCACCAAACGCGGCGTAACACCTACCGAAGCAGGAAAAATGCTCTACCATCATGCCTTCACTATTTTGCATCAGTGCGAACAGGCACAGCGCGCCATCGATCAGATCGCCGCAGCGACTGCAGAAGGCATGCGCAGCGGCTCCCAGTAAAGCACGGATGCCGCCCCGCTGCCTCGCACTCCGGTTAAATTTCGTCAGCCAGTCAGCACTCAACCCACACCGCACCGGCATCCGCCGATTTGACACACTGTTCCACCCAGCGTACCCCCATCAGCCCGGCGTGCACGTCCGGATACCAGAAGTCCTGCAGGAAGGCGTGATCGCCGCGATCGGTGGCGTCCATCGCCAGCGCAAAACGGCGATAGAGATTCGACCAGGCTTCAAATAATCCTTCGGGATGGCCGCCACCAATACGGTCATCTGCCAGCGCGCTGGCGTGCAAATAACCCATGCCGCGCTCAAGAATCTGCACCGGCTCGCCCTGCACTTCATAGCGCAGCTGGTTTGGCTGTTCGTCCCACCACTCCAGACTGGCTCGGGCCCCCACCACGCGAATTTTCTGGCCGTGCATCGATCCGCAGTTCACCGCTGACGCCCAAAGCGTACCGACCGCACCGTTGTCGTATTCCATCATCACAAAGGCGTTATCTTCCAGCGGCGCACGCGAGGCCACAAAGCTCTGGCGGCTGCACAGCAGACGTTTTATTTGCAACTGCGGCAACAGGGTTTCAGCGATAAACAGCGGATGGGTGGCCAGATCGCCCAGCACATAGCTCGGGCCGACAAAACGCGGATCGACGCGCCATTTGGTGCTGGCATTCTGTAATTCGACCGCTTCGTGATGAAAGCCGTGAGCAAACTGCATGTTCACAATGCGGATCTCACCCAGCAGCCCATCAGCAATCATGGTGCGCGCCTGCTGAATCAGCTGATGGCCGGCATAACCGTAGGTCACGCCGATGATCTTCTGCTGCGCTTTACACAGTTGCTGCAGTTCCTCAGCTTCAGCGGAGGTGAAACACAGCGGTTTTTCACACACCACGTGCAGCCCGGCGCTGAGCGCGGCGCGGCAGATAGCAAAGTGCGTATTGTTCGGCGTGGCGATGGAGACGGCTTCAATGCCATCAGCACGCGCGGCTTCCGCTTTAAACAGGGTTTCGTAATCGCTATAGCAGCGCTCGGCCGCCACGCCCAGCGCGCGACCAAACGCTTGTCCGCGCTCCGCATCAATATCAAACGCACCCGCCACTAAGGTGAAGTTGCCGTCGCGTAAAGCAGCGGAACGGTGGATGTAACCGATCTGGCTGGTGCCGCCGCCGCCCACCATGCCCCAGCGCAGCGCGCGATCCAGTACTTTGCTCCCGTTAATCATGCTGTTCTCCTCAGAATCCGATGGAATGCAGGTAGTGCAGGCTGGCCGTGACGTCCTGCAGACTGGTGGCGGCATTGCGCGGATCGCGCTCCTGCTCGATGGTGATCCAGCCCTGATAGTGACGTTCAGCGAGAAACGCCCGCAGCGCCGGGTAATCAATCGCGCCCTGGCCAAGCGGGCACATCACGCCCTCGGCACAGGCAGTGAAAAAGTCGACGCCGCGCGCAATCACATCGCGCCAGACGGCCGCATTAATGTCTTTGAAATGCAGATAGTCGATGCGCGACCAGTAGCGTTGCAGCCAGGTCTGCGGATCCATGCCGGAATAAAAAAGATGGCCGGTATCGAGACACAGTCCGGCGACCTCATGCGGGATGTCCTGTACCAGCTGCTCCAGTTCATCAGCAAACTCAATGCAGCCACCGGCATGAGGATGAATCACCGGTCGCACGCCGTAGTCGTGCCAGGCGATGTGACTGAGCTGAGTGATGTGCTGCATCATGCGCTGCCAGTCTGCGGGTGCCAGGCGCGGCGCTTTCTCCGTCTGGCCGGCAAATTGCGCCCGCTGCGGGTTGCCGAAATCGATAATCACCAGATAGGGCGCGGGTCGGTTATCACCGTGCGTGCGCGCCGCGCACGGCACCTGCGACAGGTTGCGGCAGATGTTGTGTGTCAGCTCAACCATCGCCGGGAAATTCGCCTCGCTGACCAAATCATCAAAAATGGTGCCGGCCACCAGCAACAGCTGATGCGCTTCCAGCTGCTGGCGCAGTTCGGCGGCATCGGTCGGCAGATAGCGCCACGGCCCGAGTTCAATGCTGCGGTAACCGGCCTGGGCCGCCTCGCGCAGCACCGTTTGCCATGGTGGCAGGAAAGGATTGTCAGGATCGTCCACGCCCCAGCTGCAGGGCGCATTGGCAATGTGTAGGGTCATGATGGTTCCTTATGATGAGGGCTGGCGTCAGTATCAAATAGATATTTCACCAACCTCAATCATGGAACTTTCATTCTTTGATAGCGATCATAAATTTAATTATCAAATTTTTGATATTTTTTTATCAAATGCTGTCGTCATGCGCGCGGGGGCGGCTGTCGCCCGGTGAGCGATAACAAAGGGTGACTGCGCAACGCCTCAGACATTTTCCCGCATGACGATCTCAAACGGCAGGGTGACCTGAGAAAAATGATCGCTGCGCTCAGCGTGACGTTGCTGCACGGTTTGCGCCAGCTGTCGTGCCATGTCATCGATCTGGTGGCGCAGCATCACCGTGATGGTGCCATCTATCAGCGCCAGGTCGCCATCATTGACCGGGCCGTGACAAATCAGCGCCACCTTACGCTGCGGCTGCTCACGCAGCGCCTGAACGACCCCTTCTATACCGCCGCACGGCGCGTAAATCAGCGCCAGATCGGCATGTTGCTCCAGCAGCTGGCGAGTCGCCTGATAACCACCGGCAATCGATTCGTGGGTTTTGAGCGGTTCCAGCACGCGGCGCGCACTGTCCTGCTCGCGCAGATACGAACGAAAACCACTCTCGCAGCTCTCCTGACAGATAAAGCGGTGATCCCCCAGCAGCACGCCCGCCGGACCCGGCTGATGCAGCAGATGGCTGGCGATCCAGCCCGCGCTGCGCCCGGCTTTCTGATTATCCAGGCCGAAATAGCCAGCATGCCCACAGGGCGAGAAGTCAGAAAACAGCGCGTAGACGCGCACGCCCTGACGCGAAACGTGCGCTATCGCGTGGCGGATCAGTGGATGATCCAGCGCCACCACGCCGATAGCCTCCACCTGCTCAGCCAGCCGGTAGAGCGAATCCACCACCGCTGCCACCTCATCAATCTCGTGCCAGACAAACAGCGGCTCGCTGCCGGCCGGATGAAATGGCTGAGTCTGCTGGCGCAGCGCATCGGTTAGCGTTTGATAAAAAGAGTACGAAGCCGACAGCAGGATAAACCCCATGCGCAGCGTCACGCCGTCGCTGTGCGCACTGAGCGGGGCGTGGCTACTGCGGTAACCCAGCCGATGCGCCGCTGCCAGTACTTTCTGTTCGGTCTGCGCCCGCACCGGCGCGCGGCGATTGAGCACCCGATCCACGGTAGCGATCCCCACCCCGGCAGCGGCGGCAATCGCACTCATGGTAATTTTGCTCATCGTTAAGCCCCTTAATGATAATAAACTATCAAAAATAATGCCTGATGCTATGCTTTCACGCCATATAAGCCGGTGTTTATCCCTCAATAAATGAGTAGATCCTCTCATTCTTTTGATCGCTGTCGCACAAAGACCATCATTCGTTTCATTTCTCACGCAAATAGAATAATTATTTGGCAAACGATCGCCGCAGCGGGCCGCCGGCACTGATGGAAATGCATCAGCAAAGCATTAGAGCCGGTGCCGGGCTGTTTTTATAGTTGACGCGACACCAGCCGCCGATTGCGGTGGTGGGTAACGTAACGCGCAGGAGAACAACAATGAAAATCGCTTTTGATGTGGATGTTATCCGCGATCTCGGCATCACGCGTATGGTGCATCAGGTCGCGGAGTGGGGTTATAAATACATTGAACAGTCGCCGCATCCGCAGATCAATCCGTTCTATAAACACCCAAAAGCCAGCCGGGAGATCATGCGCGAGTACAAAAATGCGCTCAACGCTACCGGACTGGAAATCTCCTCGTTTATCACCGTCTATCGCTGGTCGGGACCGGATGAGCTGCGGCGCCAGGCGGCGGTGAAAAACTGGAAGCGAATGATTGAGATTGCCGTGGAGATGGGCGTGCAGGTGATCAATACCGAGCTCTCCGGTAACCCGAACGAGCCGGAAATCTGCGAAGAGATGTTCTATCGCTCAATGGACGAGCTGCTGCCGATTTTCGAGCGAGAGGGGATTCGCGTGGAAATTCAGGCGCATCCGTGGGATTTCTGCGAAGAGAGCAATGAAACGGCCGATATCGTCAAGTCGTTCCGCAGCGACAACGTCAAATACATCTATAGCGCACCGCATACGTTCTACTATGACAAGGGCAAAGGCGACGTGAAGAGTATGCTGCATTACGCTGGCGACGATCTGTCGCACATGCTGATTGCCGATACCATGAACCACACCAAACACTGTCGCTACATCGTTAACCCGCCGGGCGTCGATGCCACCATCCACCAGCACGTGGCCGTTGGCGAAGGTGAGGTGAATTTCGACGCGCTGTTCGAAGCGCTGCGCGAGATGGATTTCGCTAACCGCCACTATAAAGTGGGCGGCGAGTCGATTATCTCCGCCGCGCTGTTTGGCTATCCGGAGAAGATGAAGTATCAGGCGGTGGAAACCCGCGAGCTGATTGAGCGCGAGCTGCTGAATCTGTAAATCGCCCGCACAATCAACCCCCTCTCCCGCCAATGACAGATGGACGCACCATCAGCCCCTCTCCCACTAAAGAGAGATGGATGCACAATCAGCCCCCTCTCCCGCCTGCGGGAGAGGGTTGGGGTGAGGGCAAACGCCATCACCCACTCCCCATCAAACCGTCACCCACTCCACCTCAACAAACTCGCCGCGCGTCAGCGACAGCTGCGCCGCTTCCGCGATGGCCTGCGCGCGCAGCCCGTCAATCAGCCCCGGCAGACCAGTCACTTTCTCACCGCCAAGATGGCGCACAAACGCATCGAGATGGCTGTAATAGGTCTCCTGTACCCGGCTGAACCAGTCCGCATACAGTCCCGGCTGGCGGATGTGCTGCCCCTGATACAGCGTTGCACCGCGCACCGCCTGGCTTTCCGACGCCAGCATGCCCAGACTGCCCATCACGCTGATGCGCTCGTCATAACCGTAAGCGGTACGACGGGCATTATCGAGCTGCGCCAGCGCGCCCTGCTGCAGGCGCATAATCAGCACTGAGGTATCGACGTCAATGTCGCGGATCGCCGGCATCGCCAGCGCGGCACCGAGCGCGCCCACGGTGACCACTTCATCCTCAGTTAACCAGCGCAGCAGGTCGAAAAAGTGGATGGCCTGGTCGCGCATCTGTCCACCGGACGCCTGCAGATAGCTCAGCGGCGGCAGTTCAGAGGCGCGGCACACCATCTGGATGAGCTCGCTGCGCCCAATCACGCCCTGCTGCAGCTGGGCTTTCAGTTGTGCATGGCTGCGATCAAAACGCCGATTGAACCCTACCGTCACCGGCACCTGCAGCGGGGAAATGCTGGCTACCACTTCCCGGGCGCGCGACAGCGACAAATCGATCGGTTTTTCACAGTACACCGCTTTGCCCGCCAGCACCGCCTGCTCCAGTAGCTGAGCGTGGGTCGGCGTCGCACTGGCAATCAGCACCGCATCAATGGCCTCACTGCTCAGCGCCTGCGGCACGCTGGCGGCCCGCGCCCCAAACTGCTCTGCCAGCGCAGCGGCGCGCGCTGCGTCAATATCGCACACCAGCGCCAGCTCAACGCCGGGATGGCGCGCCAGGTTTGCGGCATGCACCTGGCCAATAAATCCACAGCCAATCAAGGCAAAACGTTGCGCACTGCGCATGATAACGCTCCTGTTGCTCACACTTCAGCATCGTCGGTCTTGTCAAAATATCGCTTTCTGGCAGGCTGTCTGAACGCGGTTTTTGATGGAATTCACTCAGATGAAAACAATGACGCTGGCCGAACTGGCTAAGCGGGTGGGCGTAGGCGTCGCCACGGTGGATCGGGTGCTGAACGACCGGGGCGGCGTGTCGCCCGCGATGACGAAAAAGATTTTACTGGCGGCGCGCGAAGCGGGTTTGAAACGCATCCTGCCGGAGGAACACCGCCACGCATGGCAGATAGAGGTGCTGCTGAGCGGTAACGGCTCCTTCTTCTTTCAACAGCTGGCGCAGGATTTTGCCCGGCTGGCGGATGAGCTCGGCTATCGTCGCCTGCGACTGCACCGCACGCTGATTCCGGAGCATGCGCCCGAAAAGCTGGCGGCGCATATCGAAGCCAGCAGCAAAAAGATGGACGGGCTGATTGTTTTCGCCCATGAAAATCCGCTGATTTACGCGGCGCTTGAGGCCTGTAAAGCGCGTGGCGTACCGGTCATTACGCTGGTGGCCGATCTGCCTGATGCGCCGCGCCTGTGCCATGTCGGTATTGATCAGCTGAAGGCGGGACGCACCGCCGCGCTGATGCTCGGCAGCATGCTGCCCGTGGCGGGTGACGTGGTGCTGGTTAGCGGTCGCGCCGATTACGCCGCGCACCGTCTGCGCATCGAAGGATTTCAGGCGGTGCTGGCGGAGCGCTTCCCGCATCTGCGGCTGCGGGAGATCATCGCTGGCCAGGATGAGCGCGAGCGCATCAGCCGGCTGCTGGAGAAAACGCTGGCCGCATCGCAGCAGATTGTCGGCCTGTACAATACCGGCATGGGCAACACGCAGATTCACGAAGCGCTGGCGCGCCACCGGCTGTGCGGCAAGGTGATATATGTTACGCACGAACTTTACCAAACCACGCGTGAGCTGCTGGCCAAACGCGTGCTGACGCTGACGCTCGATCAAAACACCCTGCGTCACGCACAGCTGGCGCTGACGCTGCTGCTGCGACATCTGGAAGAGGGTGAGCAACCAGAGACCTATCAGCCCGGTAAAGTCGACTTTATGCTGTTTACGCAAGAGAATTTTGCCTGATTCGACTTTGTCTTTTATCGCCAGCGCGGTTAAATCGGCGTGATAGCGTGCTGCTACACTCAGTAGCAGCAAAAATCTTCTCACAACAAGGCGAACGCATTATGTCGGAAAATCAGTATCAGCCCGCGAAAGTCTGGACCTGGGACCCGGAAGCCAAAGGTAACGGGGCGAAGACTAACCGTCCAACCGCCGGGCCGACGCATGAGCAAACGCTGCCGGTCGGTAAGCATCCGCTGCAGCTCTATTCGCTGGGGACGCCAAACGGCCAGAAAGTGACCATTCTGCTGGAAGAGCTGCTGGCGCTCGGCGTGCAGGAAGCGGAGTATGACGCCTGGCTGATCCGCATCGGCGATGGCGATCAGTTCTCCAGCGGCTTCGTTGAGGTTAACCCCAACTCAAAAATTCCGGCGCTGCGCGACCACTCGATCACGCCGCCACTGCGCGTGTTTGAATCCGGCAATATCCTGCTCTATCTGGCAGATAAATTCGGCCACTTTATTCCCTCTGACGTGGCGGGCCGCACTGAAACCCTGAACTGGCTGTTCTGGCTGCAGGGATCCGCGCCGTACCTTGGCGGCGGTTTCGGCCACTTCTATCACTACGCACCAGAGAAAATTGAATACGCCATTAACCGCTTCACGCTGGAAGCCAAACGTCAGCTTGATGTGCTGGATCGCCAGCTGGCGGACCACCGTTTCCTCGCCGGCGACGAATATACCATTGCCGATATCGCAACCTGGCCGTGGTACGGCAATCTGGTGCTGAACAACCAGTACGGTGGCGGCGAATTCCTCGATGTGCAGTCGTACAAAAATGTGGTGCGCTGGGCAAAAGAGATTGCCGACCGTCCGGCGGTGATCCGCGGGCGTAAAGTGAACCGGGCATTTGGCGCCGAGCCGCAGGATCAGCTGCTGGAACGGCACGATGCGAGCGATTTTGATACCAATACTGAAGACAAACGTCAGGCGCGAGGCGAACAATAATGGCCGCATATGTCGTTATGATTAAAGACGAAACGCTGGATAAAGATGAGCTGGCCACCTATTCGCAGAAAGCCGGCGCGGCGCGTGGCGATCACCACATCACGCCACTGGCGTTTTACGGCGATCTGGAGGTACTGGAAGGGCGCGATGCTGAAGGCGTGGTGGTGCTGCAGTTTGAAGATGCCGAGGCCGCCAAAGCCTGGTACTTCAGCCCGGCCTACCAGGAAGCCAAAGCGCATCGCCTGAAAGGCGCCAACTACCGCGTACTGCTGGTGAACGGCGTGGCGTAATGGATGACGTAACCCGTTGCTAAGCACGGGTTATCCGCGGCGCGATCCCTCGCGCCGCGATTAAACCCAGCGCGGTTAATCCAGCGTAATCCGCACCACGCTATCCGGCCCTTGCGGCGAGCGATCTTTATTGAGCCCCTGCTTCACCGTCACGTACAGCGTCTGACCATCTGGCGACACCAGCAGGCTGTTAGGGTGGGTCGGCAGCGTCCAGCTATTTTTCACTGCGTAAGTCGTCGCGTCCAGCTGCAGCACTTTGCCGCCGAGTCGCTGGCTGATGTAAATCTCGTTGCGCTTCGCATTGAATTTGATGCCAAGCGAATCGCCGACATCCAGGCGTTTGATCACCTTACCGCTGCGCTCATCAAATACCAGCGTGGTTTTGCCCTTAGAATTGTCAGTGACGTACAGGCGGCCATTGGCGGCATCTTCCGCCAGATTTAACAGCAGATACTCCTTGCCATCGCCTGGCGTCCAGCGCTGCTCAATTTTGTGACTGCGCGGATTAATCACCAGCACTTCGCCACTGCCGTTCGCCGCGTAAATACGGTCGGTTGACGCCGAATAGAGCAACCCGGTCACCCACTTACCGGCGTTTTTGATGGTGGTTTTCAGCCGCAGCGTATTCGCATCGACCACCCAAATCATCGCCGGATTCTCAATCGCACCGATGTACAGCAGGCCGTCATGCAGCAGGATTTCACGCGCGCCAACCGGATTGCCTTTGTCGTTTTTCAGGCCAAACAGCAGACGCTGCAGCACTTTACCGCTTCTGGCGTCCACTTTCGTCACGCCACCGTCCAGCGTGTTGGTAATGTACAGTACGCTGCCGTCCGGTGAAGCCGTCATGCCAAAGTTTTTCAGATCGGTATGGGTTTCGCCCAGCGTCGCCAGCGTGCGGGCATCCAGGCGATACAGCACGCCACCGTTGACGGTTTTAAACGCCTGCGCGCTGGCCACATACAGCGCAGCCGGATCGCCCGGCACATAGGCCATTTCATACAGGCCGTCGCCCAGTTCACGCTGCTGTACCTTCTCCGCTGCCGCTGGCTTAGCCGCGGCGGCAGGCGCTACTGATTTTTTAGCCGGCGCCTGACAGGCGCTCAGGCTCATGGCTGCCAGCAGCGCCAGAGCCAGCGCGGTGGCGCGCGGGCGTAATGATGAAGTCATTGCTGTCTCCGGTAAGGACCGATGGGTTACCTGCGCGAGCAGGAAGCATAAAAAGGAATGAGAATCATACGCATTATTGTATCAGTCGTAAATGTGCCTGATCGGTGGCAGGAGGCGCAGAGCTGCACTGCGTCAATGCCCTCCCCTCAAATTGCTACTTGTAGTATGCTTGACGGCATTCCTGCCACAGATGTTGATTTAAAAAATGATGGTTCCTGACTATTTAATCAGTGTGTTGCTAACGGCCCATAACAGTGAAAAATTTCTGCCTGACACGCTGGCGAGTTTAGAAAAGGCCTGTCATGGTGTTGAGCAGTATATTGAATTTATTCTTATTAATGACGCATCCGTCGACAACACTGCAGCGTTACTCGATGATTTTTCCCGGCGGCATCCGCAGGCGAAAGTATTTAATATTGATTACCGCAACATTGGCCGGGTGCGTAATTTTGGCGTTCAGCAGTGCAGCGGTGAATATATTACGATGCTGGATGGCGACGATCAGTTGCTGGCCGACGCCCTCACCGATATTGTCCGCTACCTGAAAAGCCATCGTCCGGACGCACTGTTCACGGCGCTTAATGAGGTATATGAATCCCGGCCTCAGCACATCACATGGCAGGGCCTGCAGGCGGAAACACTGTCACGGCATCAGGCCATTGAAAAATTCCTGATTCATCGCGATTTACAGGCGCACTTTATCGGTCAGTTTATTAAGCGCACCATGCTGCTGGCACATCCCTTCCCGGATTATACCTGCTACGAGGACGCCTGGCTTTTCCCGGAAATCCTGGTCAGCAGTGATGTAATCGCTTATAGCCGCCAGAGCCCTTATCTTTATTTTAAACGCGGCAACAGCTTATCCAGCCAGCTGGATAAACACAAAATTTCACTCTTAGTGAGCGCAACGCAGCATATGGATGAGGTGTTGCAGGAGCGCTATCGTAATCTGCTATCCTGCCACTGGATTAATATTGCACATAAACATCGGA
>NZ_JASEWO010000154.1:0-11011 GCF_030024295.1 Pantoea sp. Pa-EAmG | reverse complement strand
CGGTGGAGTTAAAACCTTATACGCCTGAATTAAATGATAATAAGGTCGGTGCATATTGCTTATGCAATGGCAGCACGCAAACGCTGAGCGGCTTGCCGCAGTTTGCGCCTGGCGAAAGCGGTGCCAGCAGCGTCACATTGGGCGAATTGCAAAGCGTGGGTCGTATCATCAATGACAACCTGATTGGCGCGCCGCGTTTGCGGATCGGCGAACAAAAACATGTGGTCAGCGTTTACTATCCCGGCACCGATGCCACCCTTAGCTATGAAGTGGTGAATTCCGATGAGATCGTTGAACTGCCCACGGTCGGTTTAAATCAGGTGGTGCCGGATTATTACGACGTCAATGATAAACAATATATTAATGCGCGCATTGCTTCGGTAAGCAACGGCATATTAAATATCGACATCGGTGAACAGGGCGCTGCAACAAATTCCACAACCAACGGCTGGTCAATGGCGTCTAAACAGAGCCAATTATTTGCCGCCACCCAAAAAGGGAATATCAATTGGAACTCCGATAACCGTATTACCTTTACCGCCGCAACGCCGCCTTACGGTGGCGATCGTCTGGCTTACGATGTTGGCGGATTAGTCGAATATCCACAATACGTCACCGTCAACGGTAATTTTGGTTTCAGCGAAGAGTATTACGTGAATAGCCTGAACGATCTGCGCGCCTACAATAACGCGCTGATTAGCCTGGTGATCAACGGCCAACTCGACATCAGCGATTATCGCACCCAACTTGACAAAGGCTACGCGCTGCGCGAAGGCCGCGTGGTGTATCGCATGAGCACCAATAACGTTGGTGATGAAGTTGCTGTACCGCTGAATGATCAGGTGGTGTTGAGTGCCGACGGTGCGAACGCCAGCGTGAAAATTAATCGCGGGAAAACCCTCGAAGTGATGAACGGCGGCAGTGCGGTGATGCGCGCCAGCAACGGCGCACAAGCCACAATCAACGGCAAGCTCGCCAGCACCACGTCGGGTTTGGAATTGCTTAACCACGGTCGCGGCCGCAACAACGGCACCATCAATCTCGGCTTTATTAATAACATCGATGGCAGCGGCGTCGATAGCAGCACCGTCGGCAACGCCGGGCGCGGCATTCTCGCCAGCAATCGCAGCCGCTTTAGCAATTACGGCGTGATCAACTTCCAGCCGGGCAGCGGCGACAGCCAGGCGCTGTGGCTGTTTGATTCACGCGCCGTTAACCACGGCAACATCAATATAGGCGTGGCAGACATCACCGAAAGCGGCTCGGCGGTTGGCGTGCTGGCTAGCGGTTCCGGCGGATTTACCAACGCGCAGGACGGCGTTATATACGTCGGTCGCACGCCGCAAAACAGCAAAACCGATCCCACCGAAGATGTAGCGGTGAATCTCAGCGGCGGCGTGAGCGCGGTGGTGGCGTCGGGCGACGGACGCGCGGTGAACAACGGCCAAATCGTGCTCGGTTCTAAAGTACAAAACGCGGTAGCGATGCGTGCGCAATATGGCGCGGACGCGCTGCTACGCAACAACGGCGTAATCGACATCAACGGCCAGGCGCAAGTGCAGCCCGCCGAGAACATCGGCATGTTGGTGGTTGATGCGGGCAGTAACGGGAACGTGGGCAATGCGGGCACCATCAACCTTAATGGCTACAACAGCACCGCTCTCAAAGTGATCGCCAACGCGGGTGAAAGCGCCAAAGCGTATTCGCGTGGTGCGATCAATATCACCAGCGATGCCGACCGCTTTGCCTTTTCCAATAACACCGCCGTTTGGGCGATTGGCACAGCGGGCGGCAGCGCCGTCGCTAATATTAGTGGGCCGATTCGCCTCGGCGGCAGTGATGCGATTGGCATTCGCGCCGAAGGCAATGCCACGGTGAACGTTAGCGCCAACGCGATTCCGGTCGCCGTGCCGCGCGATATTTTCTCGCTGCAACGCCAGATCAGTTTTTACACCAAAGGGGAAAACGCCAAAATAAATCTGCCGAAAAACGGCAGCTACAGCTCTGAGGTTCACGGCGGCACTATTTTCCGCGTGGAAGATGGCGCAGATTTTGACGGGCGCGGATTAACGCTAGCGGCTAATAACTCCTTCGCTACCGGAGTGTTTGGCGGAGGCGCGGGAACGGAGGTGAATACCAACGGTGCAACCTTCAATATCGCTGACTTTGCGCAAGGTTTACAGGTGACGCACGGCGCGCATGGGCTGATCAACGCCGCCACGCGCTTCAATATGAACGGCGTGTCAGCGATAGCGGCGATTGTTGATGGCGTGCAGTACACGCTGCAAGGCGTGGAAATCAATCCTGCCACGGATTTCGATACCGATACGCAACTCACCAACCATGCGGCAATCAGCGGCGGCGCCAACCAGCAAATCGGATTAATTGCCCGCAATCAGGCGCAACTAATTAATACCGGCAAGATCAGCTTAAGCGGCGTCGGCACCACCAGCATTTCCGCTGAGGACGGCGCGAAAGTTACTAACAGCGGAGAAATTAACGTTGGCGGGCGCAGCCGAGGATTGTTTGCTGATGGTTTACCCTTCCTCGGCGACCGCACCACGCTGACCGAAATTTTTAACACCGGAACCATTAATGTTCACAGCGGAGAAGATCTCACGCCGCTCAATGCTTATGGCTTAATTTCTTACCATCAGCTGGCGCGTATTAATCAAAACAGCACCATCAATCTGTACGGCGGCGGCGCGGTCGGCGCCTATGCTTTCGCCGGTGGACGCATTACGTTCGGCGCGGACAGTCGCGTGGTGTTTAATGATGATGAACAAACCGGTTATCGCGCCGCTGGCAACGGTACGCGCATAGTCAGCAACGGTAACAATGCGAATGTGAGCACCGCGAATTCAACGCTATATGAAATCAGCGGTGGCGCGTGGCTGTACACGCAAGGTTTTGGCAAAGTCACGCTGAGTGGCAACAACAGCATCGGCATTCAGTTATCTGGCGCGGAATCGCTGGTCAGCAGCACCGATAATTATCTTACCACCGGCTATAACGCGACGGTGATGAACGCCAGCGATGGCGCGCAGGGCGTCATCACCAGCAGCATTCAACTTAACGGCCCAAATAGCACGGCTGCGCGAGCCAGCGGCGAAGAAGCAGAAATCTACGCCGCTTCAACTATCGCGGGCAACGCGGATTACGCCACGGCGTTTGATGTCAGCGGCAATTCGCGCATTTTCAATCAGCCCAATGCATCAGTGATCCTGACGGGGCCGAGCAGCACCGGCGCACGTGTTTCTGGCGGCGGTAACTTCATCAACCGCGGCACGATTCAAATCAACTCGGGAACCGGCGTGGACGTCACCAGCGGCTTCGGTCAATACACGCCTATCAACAGCTCGCTGCAGGTCAATAACGGCATCGCCGCGTTGCGCGTTGGCGACGGCGGGACGATGAATGTGCTGGGCGATGGACAAGGTAACAGCGCGATTCAGGCCAGCGGCAGCGCGGACGGCGTGCTGCTGGATGAAGGTGCGCAGGGCTTCGCCGCCAGCAATGTGATTATTGGCAGTTACGGTAGCGGTAGCGTGATCAATAACCGGGCAGAAACCGCCAATATCTCGTTGAACAACGTGATGTTAGATGTCACACGCGGTAACGGTGTACGTTCGGCAACTTCGTTTGATCCTAACGGCAGCGCGCTGATCAACGTCAGCGGTTCGGGCACCGGTTATCGCTTTGAAAACGCCAATGGCTCAACCACCAGCAACGATCTGGTGATTGGGCCGGAATATTCGATTGTGGTAACAGGAACCGGCAATGGCGTGATCGCCAACACCCGCGGCAACGTGATTTCTCAGGGCTTGATTGATATTCAGGCAGCGAACGGCGGCTCGGCGATTGTCACCAAAACCGCCAGCCAGGTGATTAACCAGGGCACCATCAGTTCACAAAGTCGCGTGGCGCCGCTGATCGACATGCGCGGCGGGCAAACGGTGCTTATCAATGAAGGCACCATTAATGCGCCGTTCCCTGATCAGGTTGTCGTGGCAGGCGGTGCGACCGATGACGTCATTGCGCTGTTGGATGGTGCGGTGGTCGGCGATGTGAACACCGGCAACGGACGCGATGAACTGATTGTCACTGGCGGCACCATCAAAGGCAGTTTGACGATGGGCAGTGGCGCGGCTAATCAGGCCACTGTGCGGAAGGTGAGTCTGGCTGATACGCGCCACATCACCACGGAAAATGGCGCGGGCAGCACGCTCAATCTCAGCCAACTCAAGGCTCGAGGCGGTTCGTTCGCCAGCGATGATGCGGCAAAAGGGACCAATCTGGGTACAGGCTGGAGCACGCTGAACTTCCACAAAACTCAATGGACGTTAACCGACAACCTCAAACTGGCGCACAGCACGATTAACGTGGATGCGGGAAGTACGCTGTTCGCGGGTGACAGCGTCCATCCGCTGCTGCAGGGCGGAACCAGCGATTCGCTGGTGGTGAATAACGCGGGCACCCTGGATCTCACCAACGGCGGCAACACGGCGGCGAATACGCTGACGATTGACGGCGAACTGGCATCGGCGGGCGGCAGCGTCAAGCTGAACGCCACAGCAGCAGGCAGTGATGTGGTGCTGGTAAATGGCGCGGCATCAGGCGTGACGAAGATTGAAGTAAAACTCGCGGGAGCACCGCTGTTCGACAGCAACGGCGATGGTGTGATCACTGCGAACGAAGGTGTGTCGCTGGCGCAGGTTTCCGGCAGCGCGAATGCCAACAGCTTTGCGCTGAAAAGCAGCTATATCGCATCCGGACCGTGGCAATACGGTTTATACAGCTTCGCACCGGGCAGCAATGACGCAGCCCGCAGCGCGTGGGATTATCGACTGGCGAACGTCCTCGTGTGCGAAGACGGCGGCCTGTGCCAGCCGACAGCAGGCAGCGCACAAAGCGTTGCGCGTCTGGCGGTAACGCCGCAGGTGCCGTCCTACATCTCTGCGCCGGTTGGCCTGGCTTATTACTCGCTGGCAATCACCGACGATCTGCATAAACGCCTCGGTGAACTGCGCCAGCAGCAGGCCAATCCGGATGCGGTTGGCGGCGAGATGTTTATCCGCTACATCGGCTCCAACCTGAAATACCAGACCAGTCAAAGCGTCAGCCATTACGGCTACGACTTCGATCTCGACTACAGCGCGGTGCAACTCGGCGGCAACGTCATTCGCGTGGATGGCGCGGACAGCAGCCTGCGCGGCGGCGTGGCCTACACGCGCGGCAACACGCGTATTCGCCCGCACGCAGCAGATGGCTACAGCTCGACCAGCTTCGACAGCGACACGCTGTCGCTGTACGGCACCTGGCTGCGCGACAGCGGTTTTTACGTGGACGGCTCGCTGAGCTGGGGCTGGCATCGCGGCGCGACTGATATTGCACGGCAGAAAGAGGTCGCCAAACCAAAAGGCAACGGCTGGACGGCTTCGATTGAAACCGGTTATCCGCTGGAAATGGGCGGCGGCGTGCGCATCGAACCGCAGGCGCAGGTCACCTGGCTGCAAATGAAGATGGACAGCTTCACCGACCGCGATAACACCCGAGTTTCCTACGACGATTACAGCCAGACGGTTGGCCGCGTCGGCGCGCGCTTGGATAAAAGCTGGCAGGACAGCAGCGCGAATCAGTACACGCCGTATCTGCGCGTGAATTACACGCAGGGATGGGGCGGCACCGCGAAAGCGAAGATCGGCGCGGCGGATGTTGGCGGCGATAAAACCTTCGACAGCGGCAAGCTCGGCAAAATGTGGGATGTCGGCGTGGGCGGCACCGCAACGGTAAACAAGGATGTGGCGCTCTACGCCGAAGCGGATTACCGCAAAGAGATCGACGGCAACGGTGCGAAAGGCTGGCGTTATAACGCGGGCGTGCGCTGGTCGTTTTAATTGAACCGGTCGCCGTTATGGCGACCGAAAATATTTGCGGACTCTTAACGGGTAATGTAGGTAATCAATCTGACTGAATACGATTTAACCCTTTGTTCAAAAAGTACTTATTAACTTAATTTCAGACCGCATTCCCGGCATCATAACCTCCAGTCCATCTGTCAGCATTTGCCCTGCATCATGCAGGGCCTCAATCGGCATCTCTGGCAGGCTTTCAAGGATGAACCACATGTGCTTATCCGAAGAGTTTAGTCGCGTTCTTATGCCCTGGCGCCAGTTCCAGCGACGGCATGTAACGCCAAGATCGTCACACCAAACCACCTCTCCGGCATCGGGCTTTTCCATGAAGGGGATGCCATCTTTGAGGGTGTCAAATGATTCACTGCCGTCGGAAATAATAAGACGGGGCGCGCCACGATAGGCGTCCAGATTTTCACCACCAACTGGAACGGCATAGCGCAGACTCACTGCGTTATAAAGATCCACCACCGGATCTAAGGCCGTCATAAAGCCGTCACGCAAAACACGTTTTCGAAGGGCCTCTGCCGAACAAGGCGTACGCTTAGGCTTCGCACCAAAGGCGCGAAAAGTCTCAGACCATGCATTCAGATGCGCTTCTGCCCAGACAGGTTGTCCGTTGAGTACCTCTGCACAGGCTATGCGCAGCGCTTCTTCACCTAAGCTGACGTTGACCAGTGGAGCAGCAGATACGCTAATGCTGAGCGCACGAAAGCCTGGTGCCAGGCGGGCAACGTCGGGACTGATTGACGGATGAGCTGAAAACATTGAATAATCCTGTAATGACCGTTTTAGATTATGATAGTGACCAATGAACAAAAAAGTCAATATAACGACCGGTGCTGATGCTTCCAGAATTAATGAAGCTCTCTCCGCTTCTCTGAAGCAGTATCGCAGCCAGAAAAAAATGTCGCTTGATGAACTCTCGCGTCTGGCGGGTGTGAGTAAAGGAATGCTCGTTGAGATTGAAGCTTGCAGGGCAAACCCCAGCATCGCAATCCTCTGTAAGCTGGCCGCAGCGATGGGCGTTTCGGTAGCAGACATTGTAAACGTCGCCAGTAAACCCAATGCGCATCTCATTGCTGCTGAAGATATCCCCTGCCTCTGGCATGGCGAAAGCGGTGGCGCCGCTCGACTGCTGGCTGGTACCAGCGGACCGGACATGATCGTGCTTTGGGAGTGGAAGATGTATTCTGGAGAGATATTCGATTCTCCAGGGCACTCTGATGGCACCTGCGAACTTCTGCATGTTGTGCAGGGCACGCTTCAGCTGACTTTAGGGGAAGAGCGTTTGACTGTAAGTGAAGGTTCTTCTGTGATCGCCCGGACAGACCTGCCACATAGTTATAGCTGCATTGAAGGCTCATTGCAGTTCACGATGACGGTAAGTGAACGTGTGCGTTGAAGATTCACCATCACGAATAGTGAAGGTCGAGACATCCACTCTGGTTGCTCAATGGCAATGTAGTCTCCATAAAGGGGCTAGACAGCTTTACCTGACCTTGGCTGCAACCAGCCTTACTGAGGATTGATCAAGACATCGCCGAATGTTAAGCCGCTTAAACAAGCGGCTTTTTTAATGAATTATTCAGAATAACAGTGTTCCGGGGCAGGGAATGTGCCGTCTTTTACGGCGACAATGTAGCTTTTTACCGCGCCCTGAATGTCGTCCTGCCCTTTCATGAAGTTTTTCACGAACTTTGGTGCTCTACCGGTCATGCTCAAGCCAAGCATGTCGTGCAGCACCAGCACCTGTCCATCAGTATCCGGACCTGCTCCGATGCCAATGACCGGCACGGATACAGCCTCGCTAAGCGCCTTGCCCAGAGAGGCGGGGACGGCTTCGACCAGCACCATTGCCGCACCGGCTTCTTCTAACTTTTTCGCCGTTTCAATCAGGGAGGCCGCCTGGTCTATATCACGGCCCTGCACCTTAAAGCCGCCAAAGACGTTAACCGACTGCGGGGTTAGTCCGATATGGGCGCAGATCGGAATACCATTGCGGGTAAGTTGACGCACCGTGTCGCACAGCCACTCTCCGCCCTCAATCTTAACCATCTGCGCACCGGCCTGCATCAACTGCGCGGAGCTGCGCAGTGCCTGATCAGGCGAGGAGCAGGTCATGAAGGAAAGGTCGGCGATGATGAAGCCGCCGTTATTTCCACGCTTTACGCAGGCCGTATGGTAAACCATATCTTCCAGCCTGACCGGCAGGGTGCTGTCATGGCCCTGCAGGATCATTCCCAGCGTATCGCCGATAAGAAGCATCTCAACGCCTGCCGTGCTCAACTCGTGTGCAAACGTGGCGTCGTAGCAGGTAAGCATGGTGATTTTCTCGCCACGCTGCTTGAGGTTTTTCAGATATGTCAGTGTGATTTGCGGCATGGTGTTCTCAGCTAAATCGTAACAGGCGAGTTCGTGCGGCGATGCGCCGCAGACTTGAAAAGGGTTCAATAAAACTGTTCTGCCATCAAAAGAACCGCGATGATCATCATCATGCCGCCGGAAATCCGACTGACATTATGCGCAGCGCGCGGGCGTGACTGGAGAACCTTACCTGAGCCAAAGCCTACGAGCAGGTAAACGACCCCGCAACTGACCACATGAACCAGTCCCAGCGCAGTCATCTGCAGCGGAAGCGGCCAGAGAGAATGGCCGTCAGTGAACTGGGGCAGCAGGGCTACGAACAGCAGAAAGACTTTTGGATTGAGCCCGCTAATGCAGAAGCCTTTAAGCGCCCATTTCAGGCGCGAACCGGCATCCTCATCCTGAACCATCATCGGTGCTGACGGGTGGCGCAGCATACCAAGGCCAAGCCAGAACAGATAGCCCGCCCCGGCAATGGTCAGGCTCGTCAGTACGCCCGGCGCGCCTGCAATGACTGAGCCGACGCCCGCTGCCACAATGAGCGTAGCTACAATATGGCCGCTCAGCATGCCGGCCACCGCCGGAAGCACACGTCGTCCGTTGATACCTGCTGAAATAGCATATGCCCAGTCGGCACCAGGGGTGATCACAAAAAGGACTGAAACCGCCCAGAACGCAGCAAACATAGTTAGAGACATGCGACCTTATCCTCACAGACCTCATATATGCCCGGCCCTATAACATCGTTTGAAAACTTCATTTACTGAATCTCCTATCAGAATTACACATTATAAAGTGAAGAAAGAATATCGCTATATGTGTGGAATGTGCTTTCATTTGCAGGGCTAAACAAACGTAAATCGGGAGATTTTCAGGAATGGACAATGCAGACTGCAATATTCTTGCTGAGCTTCAAAGAGATGGCAGGATTTCGCTCACTGACCTGGCGGAGCGGGTGGGTATTAGCCTCTCATCCTGCCAGCGGCGGGTAAGGTCTCTGGAACAGGATGGCATTATCAGTGGCTACCGGGCGAATCTCGAACCGGCAAAATTCGGACTGAACTTTTCAGCGATTGTTTTCGTTACCCTGCGCGATGGGGACCGGCAGGCTGTTAGTAACTTCGAGGACGCGGTAAAAGAAATACCGCAAATTATCCAGGCGCAGCGCCTGTTTGGTGACCCGGATTATCTGCTTCATGTTATCACCCGTGACCTGTCGGCTTTTCAGGAGCTGTATGATGAAAAACTCTCCGGTATGCCAGGCGTGCAGCGGCTCACCTCAACGCTGGTTATGAAAACGGTTGTGAAAGATCGCGCACTGCCTATCTGACGCTTGTGCAGGGCCTCAGCCATTCGAATTTTTTCAAAAAGTTTTTTGTCATCGAGAAAATGTTGCGCTGAGGGGCTGTACAAAAGTCGAACCTTCGGGCGGGCTTTCCGCCGGGGTGGCGTTTTTTGTTGCGTGACATCGTGTTGCAGAGACTCCATTCCATGGAACTATGATTACTGGGGTGCTGGATTCAATCAGGGCGATTCGGCGTCTTTCAGCTCACGTAGTTTGCGCATTACGGGCCTGACGTCGTTGGTGGCGTACTCCATTGTGTTCAGGTAGATCATCTGACTTTTGTCAAAACAGCCCCTGTGAAAACGGAGGCGGAGCCCGGGCAGACATACCAGCAATGCGGCTCCCTGTGTCCTGAGCTTTTCAGTATCTGACTCGGTATCGTTGCGTAAGATCTCCCAATCCAGACCCCGCTTATCGATAGCAGCCTGAACGGCGTCAACGTAGTCATCCTCCTGGTATTGTCTAAACGGCTTTCGCCCGGCCCCATAAACAGGTATCAGGCCCTGTAGCGGGCTTGGCATGTAAATCAGGTAAATTTTATTCAATGTTGTCTCCCTTAAGCCGGTTTTATGACACCTGGAAGTGCGAATGGGAAGGCCGAAAGTCCACTACTCCCTGCTGATAAATGTCTCGAAAAAGCTTCTTGTTAACCGACTGGACTGATCGCAGACGGCTATCACTTTATGAGAATTTGTTCAGGCTAAGTAAATGATATGTGATAATGATAATCACTTCCATTGTTAAAGGTCTGGCGACGACTACAGGGATGAGCCGATGCGTTTATTTTTTATAATTTTGGGCATCTGCGTGATGGGCACTTTGGGACTGGTTGCGCTTATCTATATTGACGCTGAACTTGGCTATCAGGCCGATCTGAAAGCGTGCCCCAAGGTGACACCACAGCAAGTCGTGGCTGCGGTGGTTCAGGATGTCACGCGCAGAGACAGTCATACATTCGGGCGTTTTAATCTCAGTGCCGACGATGTGCATATCGACCGGGATGACGTACAGATAGGTCCCACTATTGCAGGCGTACCCTTCAGGATAACGGCAGGTCCGGGCCGGGAATATTTTGCAATGCCACGATGTTCTGATCTGTCTGATATTGAGTACGGCGGATGAAAAACGCTAATGCAAAGGTGATTGGAGAATGCATCCGAATCAGGGCGGCTGGTCAGTTTCAGTGCTGGTCGGTCAGGAAGTCGAACTCCAGGCAGAATCAATATATTCCCTCAAGCGACAAGTAGACATCCTTTAATGTGCAGTCAAATCAAACCTGGCGGTGCGATAGCTGGATATTTGTCTACAAATTCTGAGCAACGTGCCGATTAACGTTATTCAACTTTCGAAAGGATGCGGCATGCTGAAGTCGTTTATGAACACC
>NZ_JASEWO010000153.1:0-11048 GCF_030024295.1 Pantoea sp. Pa-EAmG | reverse complement strand
GCGCGCTGGCCGTCTGGATTGGCTCACCGCAGGACACCACCTTACTGCACTCGCTGTCCGAAGCGGCGCAGTTTTTCCCTCTTCGAGATTGAGAACGCCAACATGAAACATGGATTACTGGGTCTGGCTGCGCTGCTGCTCAGCACGCACGCATTTGCTGAGAACTATCGCATCGTGCAGTCCCCGGCACAGAAACTGGATGTCTGGATTGATGACGTGAAAGATAACCAGCTGGCGAGCTGGTGTAAGCGCAATGTTGATCTGCGCATCGTCACCCACGGCGCGAAAAACGTCGCGGCGCTGGAGGATTTTCTGCCGCGCGTCGCCGGGCTGATGGCATCGCAGTGTAAAGCGCTGCAGCAGCTCAACTGGGCGCTCAACGATGATGATGGCAACCCGATCGCCAGCGGCAGCGCTGCCAAAGCGCAGCAGTGGCAAACGGTGGTAACGCCGCCGCCCGCGCCCGTGCAGCAGCCAGAGACCGCTGCGGTTGCCCCTGCCGCGCCGGTGCTCAACTCGCCGCAGGCCGATACCACGCCGTGGCTGCAGTTCAGCCTGCTCGACGGCTGTCACTTCCGCACCTGGTGGCAGCATCCGGCGCAGACCAGCGCGCTGTTCGTGCCGTCCAAACAGGGTCTGAGCTGCGGTCAGGATGGCTGGCTGAGCGGCCGCAGCAGCCTGATGCAGATGGGCAACGGTGCGGCGAAAAGCGTGGTGGTGACGTTCCTGCAGGGCTTCCCGATTGCCGGCCTGAATAACAAACAGCAGAGCGCCGAGCTCAGCATCACTACCGTCAACAGCGAACGCATGGTGCTGAGCAACGAGAAGTCGCCAGACAGCTGGCTGGTGCTGCCGTTCAGCAGCCAGTTCAATGGCTGGCAGGCACCGGATCAGGTGGTGGTGCAGATGCCCGCCAGCGATGCCGCCGATGAGAGCGCGCTGCGTGCACGGTTGCAGGAAGTACGCAAAGTGTGGTCGCCGTGGCTGAGCGCCAGCGCACCGCTGAAAGTCCAGCTGGTAGAGCAGCTGCATCCGGAGCTGAAAGATCCCGCCGCCGCGGTTTACCGCACCATCAACTAACGCAAAAGGAGCTTGCATGGAGTCGTTACAATCGCGCCTGGCCAGTGCCTCACTGGCCGATAACCTCGCCGATATCACCCGCCAGATTCAGGCCAGCCCGGCCAGTGCCGACCTGCGCGCGGCGTTTGTGCAGCTGCTGTGCCTGGCGGGCAACTGGACGCGCGCGCAAACCCAGCTGCAATCGTGGCTGGCGCTGACGCCCCAGGCGCAGCCGACCGTCACCTTACTGCAGCAGGCCATTGCCGGTGAGCAGCAGCGTGAAGCGGTACTGCGCGGCGCGGCGCAGCCGCAACTGCCGGGCAGCGCGTGGGCGTGGTGTGAAACCCTGCTGGCTGCGCTGACCGCCGACATCCGCGGTGACTTCGCGCTGGGTGCGGAGCAACGTGCCGCCGCGCTGGCGCAGGCCGAAGCCAATCCGGGTCAGCTGCAACAGCAGGAACAGACGGCAGACTTCGCGTGGCTGATGGACGGCGACAGCCGCTTCGGGCCGGTGTGCGAAGCCATCGCCAACGGCCGCTACTACTGGATTCCGTTCGCCGCGATCCGCGAGATGGAATTTCAGGCGCCTGCCAGCGTCACCGATTTGGTCTGGCGCCATACGCGCGTGCAGCTGGTAGATGGCAGCGAGCAGATTTGCCAGATCCCGGTGCGCTACCCGCTGCTGCCGGGGGCGGATGAGCGCTACCTGCGCGCCAGCGTCACGGAATGGCAGCCGCTGGGCCACGATGACAGCCAGTTTACCGGTCACGGCCAGAAGCTGTGGCTGAGCGACAGCGGCGAGTATCCGCTGCTGACGCTGCAGCAGCTGACGTTCCAGCCAGGCGGCAGCGATGAGCCGTGATAACAGCTCGCACAACGACGGCTATGCCCAGCTGCATGGCGGTTTCCGCGCGCGTAAAAATCGCGATGCGCTAACCGCGCGCGACAAGTTGCAATCCTCGTTACTCGATCGTCTGACTGACAACGCGCCGGACAAGCAGAGCGAAGCCAGCAATACCACGCTGATTTCCCACAGCACGCTGCGCCGCCACGTGCTGCGCGATCTGCAGTGGCTGTTTAACACCATCAACAACGAAGCCCAGCAGGATCTCAGCGCCTTTGGTGAAGTGCAGCGCTCGGTGTGGAATTTTGGCGTGGCGCCGCTGGCCGGACAGAATATCTCCGACATCGAATGGCAGGATATGCAGCGCAAAATGACCGATGCCATTCTGCACTTTGAGCCGCGCATTCTGCCGCAGGGGCTGCAGGTGCGCTGCGTCAGCGATCTGAAATCGCTCAGCCTGCACAACGTGTTATCGATTGAGATCAAAGGCCGCCTGTGGTGCGTGCCTTATCCGCTGGAGTTTCTGTTCCGCACCCAGGTTGATCTGGAAAGCGGTCATTTTGAACTACTGGATGCAGGTTAATCATGGACAGCAAACTGCTCGACTACTACAACCGCGAACTGGCCTATCTGCGTGAGCTGGGCGCGGAGTTCGCTGCGCGCTATCCGAAAGTCGCCGGGCGGCTGGGGATGCGCGGCATCGAAGTCGCCGATCCTTACGTTGAGCGCCTGATGGAGGGCTTTGCTTTCCTCACGTCGCGCGTGCAGCTCAAAATGGACGCCGAGTTCCCGCGCTTTTCGCAGCGGCTGCTGGAGATGATTGCGCCGTCTTATCTGTCACCTACGCCGTCGATGGCGATTGCACAGCTCACGCCGGACAGCCGTAAAGGCGATATCAGCAATGGCTTCCACGTGCCGCGCGGCACCATGATGGAGAGCCAGCACCTGAAAAAAAGCGGCGTAACCTGCAGCTACACCACGGCGCATGATGTCACGCTGCATCCGCTGCGCATCAGCGAAGTTTCACTCGGCGGCGTGCCGGGCGATCTGCCGCTGGGCGAACTGAAGCTCAGCGGTCGCGGTGCCGCCAGCGCGCTGCGCGTGCGTATCGCCTGCGAAGGCATTTCGTCGCTCAGCCAGCTGAATGTCGCCGATTTAATGCTGTATCTCAGCGGCCCGGACATTCAGGCGCAGAAACTGCTGGAGCTGCTGATGCAGCACCGCGTCGGCATCGTGCTGCAATCGGTCGAACAGAAACCGCTGCGCCAGGTGCTGCCGGATGACTCGCTACAGCAGGAAGGCTTTGCGCCAGAGCAGGCGCTGCTGCCGGACGATCTGCGTAACTTCGACGGCTACCGGCTGCTGCAGGAGTATTTTGCCTTTCCGGCACGTTTCCAGTTCATCAACCTGAGCCAGCTGGCACCGTTTCTGCGCCGCTGCGATAACGCACAGGAATTCGACATTATCATCCTGCTGGATAAGGCTGACAGCGCGCTGGAAAGCGTGGTGGACAGCAGCCATCTGGCGCTGCACTGCACGCCGGTAATCAACCTGTTTCCCAAAACGGCCGAGCGCCTGAAGGTCAGCGACAGCCAGCACGAATATCATCTGGTGGTGGATAATATCCGGCCGCTGGACTACGAAGTGCACTCGGTGCAGCGGCTGTTCGCCACCGTTGAGGGCAAGCGCGAAGAGCAGTTATTCCGCCCGTTCTGGAGCACCTTCAGCGGCGACGACGGCGATTACGGTGCCTATTTCTCGCTGCGCCGTGAGCAGCGCACGCTGTCTGAGCAGGCGCAGCGTTACGGCACGCGCACCGGCTATATCGGCTCGGAAGTGTTTTTGTCGCTGGTGGATGAGCATCACACGCCGTGGCGCGACGACATGCGCTACCTGTCGGCGGACGTGCTCTGCACCAGCCGCGACCTGCCGCTGATGCTGTTGCAGCAGGAGCAGGGCAATTTCGTGATGCCGGATTCGATCCCGGTCGGTCAGCTGAAATTGTGTAAAGGCCCGACGCCGCCGCGTCCGGCGCTGGCCGAAGGGCTCTCCGCGTGGCGTCTGATCAGCCACCTGCAGATGAACTACCTGAGCCTGATGGACAGCAGCGACGGTCAGGGCGCTGCCGCGCTGCGCCAGCTGCTGAGCCTGTACGCTAATCTCGCCGAAGCGGCGGTGGCGCGCCAGATTGACGGTATCCGCCACTGCCAGCTCAGCGCGGTCAATCGCCGGGTGCCGGAACCGGGCCCGGTGGTGTTTGCGCGCGGCGTCAGCATCACGCTGGAGGTCGACGAACAGGCGTTCTCCGGTGCCAGCCCGTGGCTGCTCGGCAGCGTGCTGGAACGCGTGTGCAGCCGGCTGGTGGCGCTGAATAGCTTTACCGAATTCACTCTCAACAGCCAGCAGCGCGGCGAGGTGGGCTACTGGCCGCCGCGCATGGGCAGGAAGGCGCTGCTATGAGCGAGGCGCAGATCATTCCGCTGCAGCGCGCCCAGCGGCTGCCGGACGATTTCTGGCAGGCAGTGATGGCGGCACCGTGGCGCTACGATCTGTTTCAGCTGCTGCGCCGGCTGGATGCGCAGGGCGGCCAGCGCTATCCGCTGGGACGCGCGCCGCTGCCGAAGTTCGAAGCGCTGCGCATTGGTCAGCAACCGTCGCTGGCGTTTGCCCCGGCAACGCTGGCCAGCGTGCAGCCGCGCGCAGAGGACGCGCGCCATGACGTGGCGATTTACAGCTTTGGCCTGTTTGGCCCCAACGGTCCGCTGCCGACCCATCTGACGGAATATGTGCACGAGCGCATCGTGCACCATCAGGATCACAGCCTGGCGGCGTTTGCCGACATCTTTCACCATCGCGCCACGCTGCTGTTTTATCGCGCCTGGGCCGATGCGCAGCCGGCCGTCTCGCTGGATCGCGCCGATAACCGCCGCTTTGTCGATTACCTTGCCTGTCTGGCTGGCATCGGTTTACCGGCGCAGCAGCAGGCCAGTTCGCTTAGCCTGCATGCGCGGCTGATGCTGGTCGGCCACCTCAGCCGCCACGGTCACGATGCCGAAGGGCTGGTACGCATTCTGCGTCACTACTTTGGCGTACCGGTGCAGCTGGCACAGAACGTGCCGCAGTGGCTGACGCTGGACGCGCGCGATCAGGCGCGGCTGGGGGCCGGACGCCAGATGCCGCGGCTGGGCGAATCGGCGTTCCTCGGTGTGGCGGTGCGCGATGTGCAGCACCGTTTTCGCCTGCGGCTCGGTCCGCTGAGCGCGCAGCAGTATGCCCACTTTCTGCCAGATGCGCCGGGCGCGCGCGAAGTGCGCGACTGGGTGCGTCACTATCTCGGCATCGAGATGCAGTGGGACCTCAGCCTGATCCTGGCGGCGGAAGAGGTGCAAAGCGTCACGCTGGGAGGCAATGCCCGGCTGGGCTACACCAGCTGGCTGGGACACGCGCCACAGCCGCAGGATCGCGAAGATTTCATGTTTGAGGTTGAGGCAGCCGCAAGCTAGCCCAATCGCTTTTCCCTGTTACACAGCCTGCTTCTTTCATTAAAGAGACCCGATATGTCAGAAATCAGCCGTGCCGTGTTATTCGGCAAACTGGATACGCTGTTATTTACCTCGCTGGAAAGCGCCACCGCCTTTTGTAAACTGCGCGGTAATCCTTATGTTGAACTGGTGCACTGGCTGCACCAGCTGATGCAGCAGCAGGATGGCGACTTACAGCGGGTGATCAGCCATTTTTCACTGGATGAAAACGCGCTGACGCGGGATATCGTCGCGGCGCTCGACCGCCTGCCGCGCGGTGCGAGCGCGGTTTCCGATCTCGCCGAACACATCGACAGCGCCGTCGAGCGCGCCTGGGTCTACGCCTCGCTGAAGTACGGTGCGACGCGCATTCGCGGCGGCCATCTGCTGATTGGCATGCTCAAAACCTTCAACCTCGCCAGCGTGCTGAAAGGCATCTCCGGCCAGTTTGGCCGTATCAATGCTGATGCGCTGCTGGAGCAGTTCGACACGCTGCTCGCCAGCAGTAAAGAAGCACAGCAGGCGCTGGTGGCACAGCCGGGCGCGGAGAGTGCCGCACCGGCAGCCAGCACCAGCACGCTGGCGCAGTACGCGCAGGATCTCACCGCGCGTGCACGCGAAGGACGCATCGATCCGGTCACCGGCCGTGATGAAGAGATCCGCCAGATGGTGGATATTCTGATGCGTCGCCGGCAGAACAACCCGCTGCTGACCGGCGAAGCGGGCGTTGGCAAAACCGCGGTGGTCGAAGGCCTGGCGCTGCGTATTGCCGCAGGCGACGTACCGGCTCCGCTGCGGGATGTGCAGCTGTGGCTGCTGGATATCGGCATGCTGCAGGCCGGTGCCGGCATGAAAGGCGAATTTGAAGCGCGCCTGCAGGCGCTGATTAATGAAGTGCAGTCCAGCCCGACGCCGATTGTGCTGTTCGTCGACGAAATCCACACGCTGGTCGGTGCCGGCGGCCAGCAGGGCACCGGCGATGCCGCCAACCTGCTGAAACCGGCGCTGGCGCGCGGCCAGCTGCGCACCATCGGTGCCACCACCTGGGCCGAATACAAAAAGTACATTGAGAAAGATCCGGCGCTGACGCGTCGTTTCCAGACCGTGCAGGTGCAGGAGCCGGATGAAGCCAAAGCGATTCTGATGCTGCGCAGCACCGTCAGCGCGCTGGAGAAGCATCATCAGGTACTGCTGCTGGATGAGGCGGTCAGCGCGGCGGTGAAGCTGTCGCACCGTTACATTCCGGCGCGCCAGCTGCCGGACAAAGCGGTGGCGCTGCTGGACACCGCCTGCGCACGCGTGGCGGTGAGCCAGGGCGCACAGCCTGCGGCACTGGAAGATTGCCTGCATCGTCTGGCCGCGCTGGAGATTGAAGCGGAGATCATTGCGCGCGAAAGCAAAGTCGGGCTGGGCGATGCGGCGCGTTCGCAGGCGGTTGCCGCCCAGCGCGCAACGCTGGAAACCGAGCGCGATGCGCTGCAGCAGCGCTGGCAGCAGGAGCGTGAACTGGTCGATCAGCTGATTGCGCTGCGGGCGCGCTGCGTGACGGAGGGCGAAGCCGCGCTGCGCGATGAGCTGGACGCGACGCAACAGCAGCTGCAACAGCTGCAGGGCGAAGCGCCGCTGCTGTTTGCCGCCGTGGATGCCAGCGTGGTGGCCGCCGTGGTCGCAGACTGGACCGGGATTCCGCTGGGGCGCATGGTGAAAAACGAAATCGACGCGGTGCTCAATCTCGCCGATACGCTCAACCAGCGCGTGATTGGCCAGCGTCACGGTCTCGATCTGATCGCCAAACGCGTGCGCACCTCACGCGCGCGCCTCGACAATCCGAACAAACCGGTCGGCGTCTTTATGCTGTGCGGTCCCTCCGGCGTCGGCAAAACCGAAACCGCGCTGGCGCTGGCCGAGTCGCTGTACGGCGGCGAGCAGAACATCATCACCATCAACATGAGCGAGTTTCAGGAAGCCCACACCGTTTCCACCCTGAAAGGCGCACCGCCGGGCTACGTGGGCTATGGCGAAGGCGGCGTGCTGACCGAAGCGGTGCGGCGTCGTCCCTACAGCGTGGTGCTGCTGGATGAGATTGAGAAGGCGCATCCGGATGTGCACGAGCTGTTCTTCCAGGTGTTCGATAAAGGCTGGATGGAGGATGGCGAAGGGCGCCACATCGACTTCCGTAACACCATCATTATCCTGACCTCCAACGTCGGTACGCAGCTGATCAGTGCGATGTGTGCCGATCCGGAGCTGATGCCGGATCCGGAAGCGCTGAGCACCGCACTGCGCAAACCGCTGCTGGAGGTCTTCCCGCCAGCGCTGCTGGGTCGCCTGCTGGTGGTGCCGTATTACCCGCTGAGCGACGCGATGCTGGCGGAAATCGTCCGGCTGCAGCTGGGCCGTATTGTTCAGCGCCTCGCCGACAACCACGGCATCAGCGCGCAGATTGACGATTCGGTCATCAGCCAGATCGTGCAGCGCTGCACTGAAGTGGAGTCCGGTGGCCGCATGGTCGACGCCATCCTTACCAATACCCTGTTGCCGCAGATGAGCCAGATGCTGCTCAGCGCCCACGCCCGCGATGAACGCTATCGTCGCGTGCAGGTACGCTGTGAGCAGGGCGAGTTTGTTTGCCAGTTCGATGTCTAAAGCCGTTAGTGATCAGAGAGTTTTCGAAAATGTCGGAACACGATAATCCCCTCAACGTACCCAACGCTCTGCCGGTGGGTTACCGTTTCAATGAGTTTGAAATTAAAGAAGTGATCGGTGGTGGCGGCTTTGGCATTGTTTATCGTGCCTGGGATCATCAGCTGGAGCGTGATATCGCCATCAAAGAGTTTATGCCGGCTTCGCTGGCGGTGCGCAGCGATGATCTGAATCTGGTGCTGCGCAGCGAACGCTTCAGCAAAACCTTTCATGCCGGGCTGAACAGCTTTATTCAGGAGGCGCGCCTGCTGGCCCGCTTCAACCATCCAAATCTGCTGCACGTGCTGCGTTTCTGGGTGCAGAACGACACCGCTTATATGGGCACGGTGTTTTACAGCGGCACCACCTTATCGAACCTGCGCGAGCGCAATCCGCAGCTGGTGGATGAAGCCTGGATTCGTCGCCTGCTGCCGCCGCTGCTGGGTGCGATCAAAACCATCCACGACGCCGGTTACCTGCACCGCGATATCTCGCTGGATAACATCCAGATTCAGAGCAGCGGCGAGCCGGTGCTGCTGGACTTTGGCTCCGCGCGTAAAACCATCGGCAACCTCTCGGATGAGAGCGAAACCATGCTGCGTCCGGGCTATGCGCCCATCGAGCAATACAGCGATAACGACGAAAGCGAACAGGGCGCGTGGACGGATATCTACGCGCTGGGCGCGGTGCTGCATACGCTGATCACCGGGGCGCCACCGCCGGTGAGCGTGGTGCGCAGCATCGAAGATAACTACCAGCCGCTGGCCGCGCGCCGCCTGCCGGGCTACTCCCAGGCATTGCTGACGGCGGTAGACAGCGCGCTGGCGCTCAAACCGGAAGATCGGCCGCAGGATATTGATGCTTTTGCCGGGCTGATGGCGCTGCCAGAGCGCGAACCGGAACCGCTGCTGAGCGCCAAAATCAGCGGACCGGGCACCATGCTGGTGCCGGTGGAAGAGGCGAACGAAGCCGAAACGCTTTCGCCGGTGAAATCGCTGCTGCGCCATCGCTTTGCGCTGCCGGGGCTGGTGGCCGCGGGCGTGCTGGTGGGATTGTGCGTGGGGCTGCTGATGTCCGGAGGCGATGAGCCTGCGGCGCCGGCAGAGACGGTGCAAAACAGCGCGCCAGCTGCTGATCCGGCAGTTTCACCTTCAGCGCCGTCAGCGCCAGCCGCAACGGCAGCGGTAACGCCGGAAAAACCGCGCGAAGCGGAGCCGCAACCTGCTCCGCCGCCGGAGCCGGTAGCGCAGGTTTACATCAAGCTGCAGCAGGGCGAACGCGTCCAGGTGAATGGCAAACCGCAGGCGCTGGTGCCTGCCGCCAACGGTTTTGCCGCGCTGCAACTGGCGCCAGGCAATTATACCTTTGCCATCAGCGGCCAGGGCGGCACGCGCGAGCAAACGCTGACCATCAGCGAAGAAGGCGTCTGGTTGCTCGATCCACACAGTTAATCATCAGGGATTTATTATGTTCTCACGCATCACCGCGCAGCTGCCGATGGACGGCCTGCTGTTCTGGAAACTCACCGGCGCCGAGGCGCTGTCGCAGTCATTTGAGCTGAACGCCGAGCTGCTGGCCACCGATGCGCGCATTGACCGTCACGCGCTGCTGGGGCAGCCGGTCACGTTCACGCTGCCGACGCAGAGCCTGCTGTCGCCGCGCTACCTCAACGGGAAAATCACGCGGGTGGCGGTGCGCAGCGAGGAGCTGAGCGGGACGCGCTACGCGGTGTACCAGCTGCGGGTGGAGCCGGACCTGTGGCCGATGCGCCGGGACCGCAACCTGCGGATATTTCAGGGTCAGACGGTGCCGCAGATAGTGCAGACGCTGCTGCAGGAGAACGGGGTGAACGTGGAGACGCGGCTGGGCAGCAGCTACCGGGTGTGGGAGTACTGCGTGCAGTACCAGGAGAGCAGCTTCGACTTCATCAGCCGGCTGATGGAGCTGGAGGGGATTTACTACTGGTTCCGTCACGAGGCGGAGCGTCACGTGATGGTGCTGTGCGACGGGGCGGACCAGCACGAGGCGTTCGCGGGCTATGAGACGATACCGTACCACGTGACGGCGTCGGGCGGGAGCGTGACGGAGGAGGGCATCAGCCAGTGGTCGCTGTGCGAGAGCGTGACGCCGGGGATGTACAGCACGGACGACTACGACTTCCGCAAGCCGAACGCGTGGATGCTGCAGGCGCGGCAGAACCCGGTGTCGCCGGTGCCGGGGGCGGTGGACGTGTACGACTGGCCGGGCCATTTTGTCGACCACAGCCACGGGGAGTTTTACACGCGCATCCGTCAGGAGGTGTGGCAGGTGGCGCACCACAGCGTGAGCGGAACGGGGACGGCGACGGGCATCGCGCCGGGGTACCGGTTCGGCATCGTGAACGCGCCGCACTTCAGCGACAACGGAGAGTACCTGGTGACGTCGGCGCGGTACGACTTCGAGGAGAACGGGTACGCGAGCGGCGGCGGCGGGGCGCGGCACAACATCGCGTTCACGGTGCTGCCGTCGTCGGTGACGTACCGTGCGGAGCCGGCGACGGCGTGGCCGAAGACGCACGGGCCGCAGACGGCGAAGGTGGTGGGCCCGGCGGGTGAGTCAATCTGGACGGACCGCTACGGCCGGGTGAAGGTGAAGTTCCACTGGGACCGCCTGGCGAAGGGCGACGACACGAGCTCGTGCTGGGTGCGGGTGTCAAGCGCGTGGGCGGGCCAGGGGTTCGGCGGGGTGCAGATCCCGCGGGTGAACGACGAGGTGGTGGTGGACTTCATCAACGGCGACCCGGACCGGCCGCTGATCATCGGTCGCGTGTACAACGAGGCGAGCATGCCGCCGTGGGCGCTGCCGGCGGCGGCGACGCAGATGGGGTTTTTGAGCCGTTCGAAGGACGGCACGGCGGACACGGCAAACGCGCTGCGCTTCGAGGACAAGGCGGGCGAGGAGCA
>NZ_JASEWO010000152.1:0-11102 GCF_030024295.1 Pantoea sp. Pa-EAmG | reverse complement strand
AAAGCATCGTTAAGTGGTTGTTTGAATTGAATGCCAAGCAGCGTGAAGTGCTGGCACGTCGTTTCGGCCTGTTAGGCTATGAAGCGGCAACGCTGGAAGATGTGGGCCGCGAAATCGGTTTAACCCGTGAGCGTGTCCGTCAGATTCAGGTTGAAGGTCTGCGTCGTCTGCGCGAAATTCTGCAGACGCAGGGTCTGAATATCGAAGCACTGTTCCGCGAATAAGCCGTAGCTGGCAATAAAAACGGTGACCATAAGGTCACCGTTTTTTTATGCCTGTCATTCAGGCCGGCGCGCCGCGAACGCGCCGGTGACTGATTACATCAGGGTTTTCAGACGGTAAATCCACTCCAGCGCCTGTTTGGGCGTCAGGCTGTCCGGATCGAGCGCTTCCAGCGCCTCTACTGCCGGCGAGGTTTCCGCCACCAGCAGCGGCAGCTGTGAGCCTTCCACCGTTGAGCCGGCAGAACTGCCTGACAGCGCTTCCAGCTCTTTTAGCTTGTGGCGCGCACGCTTAATCACCTCTTTTGGCACACCGGCCAGCGCCGCCACGGCCAGGCCGTAGCTCTTGCTCGCGGCGCCATCCTGCACGCTGTGCATAAAGGCAATGGTGTCACCGTGTTCCACCGCATCAAGATGCACATTCACCACGCCTTCCATTTTCTCCGGCAGGGTCGTGAGCTCGAAGTAGTGGGTGGCAAACAGCGTCATGGCTTTGATGCGATTCGCCAGGCTTTCGGCACAGGCCCAGGCGAGCGACAGGCCATCATAAGTGGACGTCCCGCGGCCGATTTCGTCCATCAGCACCAGGCTGTTTTCGGTGGCGTTATGCAGAATGTTGGCGGTCTCGGTCATCTCGACCATAAAGGTAGAGCGACCGGAGGCGAGATCGTCGGCGGCACCGACACGGGTAAAGATGCGATCGATGGGGCCGATCACTGTCTCTTCCGCCGGCACATAGCTGCCGATCCAGGCCATCAGTGCAATCAGGGCCGTCTGCCGCATATAAGTACTCTTACCGCCCATGTTGGGGCCGGTAATGATCAGCATGCGACGCTGCATCGAAAGCGACAGCGGGTTGGCAATGAACGGCTCTTTCAGCACCTGTTCCACCACCGGATGGCGACCGGCGGTGATGCGAATCCCGGCTTTCTCCTGCAGCACCGGGCGGCAGTAGTTGAGTGTCCAGGCGCGCTCGGCCAGGTTGGCCAGTACGTCCAGCTCTGCCAGCGCCGCGGCGCTCTGCTGCAGCGCTTCGAGGTGCGGCAGCAGGCGATCGAACAGCTCGTCATACAGGCTCTTTTCCAGCGCCAGCGCTTTGCCTTTCGACGTAAGGACCTTATCTTCGTACTCTTTCAGTTCGGGAATGATATAGCGCTCGGCATTTTTCAGCGTCTGGCGGCGGACGTAATGGATAGGCACCAGATGGCTCTGTCCGCGGCTGACCTGAATGTAATAGCCGTGCACAGCGTTGAAGCCAACCTTCAGAGTATCCAGCCCCAGTTTTTCGCGCTCGCGAATCTCCAGGCGGTCAAGATAGTCGCTGGCGCCGTCGGCCAGCGCGCGCCACTCGTCCAGCTCGGCGTTATAGCCGGGCGCGATAACACCACCGTCGCGCACCAGCACTGGCGGCGATTCAATAATGGCGCTTTCCAGCAGTTCGCGCAGTTCGCTGAAATCCCCCATCCGATCGCGCAGCGCGTTGAGATGGGGCGCGGCCACGCCCGCTAACTGGGTATTGAGTTCTGGTAATTGCTGGAAGGCATGACGCATGCGTGCCAGATCGCGCGGACGCGCGGTGCGCAGCGCCAGACGTGCCAGAATACGCTCCAGATCGCCCACCTGGCGCAGCACCGGTTGCAGTTCTTCGCTCAGCGACTGCAGTTCGGCAATTGATTCCTGGCGGCGCGTGATGGTGGCTACGTCGCGCAGCGGCATATGCAGCCAGCGCTTCAGCATGCGGCTGCCCATCGGCGTGACGGTTTTATCCAGCACCGCCGCGAGCGTATTTTCGCTGCCGCCCGCCAGATTCTGGGTGATTTCCAGATTGCGCCGGGTTGCCGCATCCATGATGACGCTGTCCTGCTGGCGCTCCATACTCAGCGAGCGAATATGCGGCAGCGAGGTGCGCTGCGTATCTTTGACATACTGCAGCAGACAGCCCGCCGCGCGCAGCGCCAGATGCGCCTGCTCGACGCCAAAGCCGCTGAGATCGCGCGTGCCAAACTGCAGGTTTAACTGCTGACGTGCGGTGTCGATTTCGAATTCCCACAGCGGACGCCGCCGCAGCCCGCGGCGCTGATCGATCAGCGTCATGGCCTGCAAATCTTCCGGATAAAGTAGCTCTGCCGGATTGGTGCGCTGCAGTTCGGCCGCCATGGTCTCGACATCGCCCGGCTCGCTAAGGCGGAAACGCCCGGAGCTGATATCCAGCGTGGCATAGCCAAAACCGCGCTGGCTCTGGAAGATGGCTGCCAGCAGGTTATCCTGGCGCTCCTGCAGTAACGCTTCATCACTGATGGTGCCGGGCGTTACAATGCGCACCACTTTACGCTCAACCGGCCCTTTGCTCAGCGCCGGATCGCCAATCTGCTCGCAGATCGCCACCGATTCGCCCAGCTGCACCAGCTTCGCCAGATAGCCCTCAACGGCATGATAGGGCACGCCGGCCATCGGGATTGGTTCACCGGCGGACGCACCGCGCTTAGTCAGCGAGATCTCCAGCAGCTGCGATGCGCGTCTGGCATCGTCGTAGAACAGCTCATAGAAATCGCCCATGCGATAAAACAGCAGGATGTCAGGATGATCGGCCTTCAGGCGCAGGTATTGCTGCATCATGGGGGTGTGGCCACTGAAGTCCATTTGCTCTGCTCCTTTCATCTCATTCTCACTCAGGATTCACTCTTTTGATTTCCGCTGGCTGGACAGGGGCAGCCGGGGATGGATGGTTATCACACTGGCGGATAACGAAAGGGCAGATGTTAGCATTTTTGCGCAGCCCGCTTCATCCGCCAGCCGATGTTTCTGGCTGGCGACCATATCAAATTGCGACAGGCGGTAAAAAGCAAATTTTACGCGGCGGGGAAAACTGTGGAGCCAGCACGCAAATTCGGCGCTTAGCGCGGCCGGGCGCTGCCGCTGCCGCGCTACAGGTGAGTGTCAGTTCGGTCAGTGCACCCCTTACCTCTGCGGCGTTTTCATTACCTGAGCAGAGATATGGCTGGTCATAACTGCAGAATCACAACGGGCGTAAATTTACGACATTGCTCTGTAAGTCGCTTCGTTGAACGATTACCATGAGCATTCGTGTTTCATCTGGCTTATGGATATCCGATGCGTTTTAAGGTTGCTCTTCTTCCGCTTATTTGTTTGCTTGCTGCCTGCAGCAGTAAGCCTGCCCCCCAGCAGCAATCCGCCGTTGTGCCTGCACCGAAAGGGGGGTTTTTACTGGAACCTTCTCACGCCATTCAGCCGATGTTTGGCGACTTTGCCGGTAATCCGGCGGCAGAACAATTTATCGATCAGATGGTGGCGAAGCACGGTTTCAACCGCGACCAGCTGCATGCGGTCATTGGCCAGGCGAAGCGACTGGATTACGTGCTGCGCCTGATGGATCAGCAGGCGCCGAGCTATACGCCGCCGAGCGGGCCGAACGGCGCGTGGATTCGCTATCGCAATAAATTCATCACCCCGGATAACGTGCAGAACGGCGTCGCCTTCTGGAATCAATATCAGGATGCGCTGCAGCGCGCCCAGCAGGTGTATGGCGTACCGCCGGAGATCATCGTCGGGATTATCGGGGTGGAAACACGCTGGGGTCGGGTGATGGGCAAAACCCGTCTGCTGGATGCGCTGGCGACGCTCTCGTTTAGCTATCCGCGCCGTGCCGCTTACTTCAGCAGCGAGCTGGAAACCTTCCTGCTGATGGCGCGCACCGAGCAGGACGATCCGCTGGATCTGCGCGGCTCTTTCGCCGGTGCCATGGGCTACGGCCAGTTTATGCCGTCCTCCTATAAGCAGTATGCGGTCGATTTTAACGGCGACGGCCATATCAATCTGTGGGATCCGGTGGATGCCATCGGCAGCGTTGCCAACTACTTTAAAGCGCACGGCTGGCGTTCCGGTGAAAACGTCGCCGTGCCCGCCAGCGGTCAGGCACCGGCGCTGGAGAACGGTTTCAAAACCTCTTATTCAGTGAATACGCTGGCTGCCAGCGGTCTGGCACCGCAGGGTTCGCTGGATGGCAACAGCCAGGTCAGCCTGCTGCGGCTGGATCTCGGCACCAGCTATCAATACTGGTACGGTCTGCCTAATTTCTACGTGATTACGCGCTACAACCACAGCACGCACTATGCCATGGCGGTATGGCAGCTGGGGCAGGCGGTCGCCCAGGCGCGTCAGGGCAACATGCTTTAATTCTGTCCTTATAAAGTATGAGGGTATAAGATGGCGCCCGTTTTGCGGTGCCTTCTTCATCGCATACCGACCACTGAGGAATATGTATGACGACTTTACCTGCCTGCCCGGCCTGCCAGGCAGATTACACCTGGCAGGAGGGTGATAACCTGAACTGCCCCTCCTGCGGCCATATCTGGTCCGCCAGCGCGGATGACAGCAGCGAAGGGCTGGTAGTGCGCGATGCCAACGGTAACCTGCTGGCAGATGGCGATAGCGTAACCGTAGTGAAAGATCTCAAGGTGAAAGGCAGCTCTTCCACCCTGAAAATCGGCACTAAAGTGAAAAGCATCCGTCTGGTTGAAGGTGACCACAATATCGATTGCAAAATCGACGGCTTCGGTCCGATGAAACTCAAATCTGAGTTTGTGAAAAAAAACTAATTGCAGGACGGCCATGCGCCGTCCTGTTGCTTTTCCCCGCAGGATGCGGAAGTAATGACATCCGCATCCTGCGCGCTATCACCACGCCTGAGCCTGCAGCACCTGACTCCGCTGCGCCATCCACACTTTTTCTGCAACCGCACTTTTCTCTTCGCGCCTCGCGCAGCAAAACAGGTAGTGTGTGACTCTTCCACACAGACAGGAGCGTTGCTATGCAAGACTGGAATCCCCAGCTGTATCGTCAGTTTGAATCTGAGCGTACGCGCCCGGCACAGGAGCTGCTGGCGCGTATTCCCGTCCACGAGGTGCACTTTGCTACCGACCTGGGATGTGGCCCGGGCAACAGCACGGAACTGCTGGCACAGGCCTGGCCGCAGGCGCACATCACTGGCATCGACAGCTCTGAGGCGATGCTGGAACAGGCGCGGCAACGCCTGCCGGACTGTGATTTTCGTCAGGCCGATATCCGCAGCTGGCAGCCTGAGCAGCCGCAACAGGTCATTTATGCCAACGCGTCGCTGCAATGGCTGACCGACCACGAAACCTTGTTGCCGCATCTGGTAAACCAGCTGGCACCGGGCGGAGCACTGGCGGTGCAAATGCCGGATAACCTGCAGGAGCCGTCGCATCGTCTGATGCGTGAGGTGGCGGCCAGCTCACGCTGGCAGGCGCATATTTCGCCTCAGGCGGCAGAACGCAAACGCCTGCTGAGCAGCGATCGCTACTATGATTTATTAGGCGATGCAGGCTGTCAGGTCGATATCTGGCGCACCACTTACTATCATCCGATGGCGGATGCGCAGGCGATTATCAGCTGGTTGCGTGCCACCGGGCTGCGTCCGTTCCTTGCCGCGCTGGATGAGGCGCAGCAGGCTGACTTTTTACGCGACTATCATCAGGCGCTGCTGCCCGCTTACCCGACGCGCAGTAATGGACAGGTTTTGCTGGCCTTTCCGCGTTTATTTATGGTGGCGGTGAAAACGCACTGACCTCACCGGAACGCAGCGCGCAAAATGCGACGGTGGCGGTTGAAAAGGGCTTGTTGCCGCACCATTTACTGCTAACGTGAAGCGCCACAACAGGAGAAGGCGATGAACGACGAACAACTTCAGCAGCTCAGCCGACGTATTGGCGAACAGCTCAGGCATCGTCAGGCGACGGTGACGGCGGCGGAGTCCTGTACCGGCGGCTGGATTGCCAAGGTATTTACCGACATCAGCGGCAGTTCTGCGTGGTTTGAGCGCGGCTTTGTTACCTATAGCAATGAGGCCAAGCAGCAGATGGTTGGCGTGCAGGCGGCGACGCTGGCGCAGCATGGTGCCGTCAGTGAGCAAACGGTACGCGAAATGGTGACCGGCGCCTGTGCCGCGGCCGGCGCTGGCTACGGTATTGCGGTGAGCGGCATCGCCGGACCAGATGGCGGCACGGCTGAAAAGCCGGTCGGTACCGTCTGGTTTGCGCTGGCGGGTCCGGAGGGCCGCGTGCTGGCGCAGCGCCAGCAGTTTGCCGGCGATCGCGATGCTGTCCGGCGTCAGTCGGTCAGCTGGGCGCTGCAGGCGCTGCTGGATGAATTTCTGACAAATTAAACTTGATACTGTATGACTATACAGTATAATTAGCGGCAACAGAACGAGCAGGCATACACGGTGCCCGCTCACCCGGCATGATTAGGAGTGGAAATGGCGATTGACGAGAACAAACAGAAGGCTTTAGCTGCCGCGCTGGGCCAGATTGAGAAACAATTTGGTAAAGGCTCCATCATGCGCCTGGGTGAAGACCGCTCGATGGATGTTGAAACCATCTCTACCGGCTCCCTGTCGCTGGACATCGCGCTGGGCGCGGGTGGCCTGCCAATGGGCCGTATCGTTGAGATCTACGGACCTGAGTCCTCCGGTAAAACCACGCTGACCCTGCAGGTCATTGCTGCTGCGCAGCGTAAAGGCAAAACCTGTGCCTTTATCGATGCCGAGCACGCGCTGGATCCGGTATACGCCAAGAAACTGGGCGTCGACATTGATAACCTGCTGTGTTCGCAGCCGGATACCGGTGAGCAGGCGCTGGAGATCTGTGATGCGCTGGCCCGTTCGGGTGCGGTAGACGTGATCATCGTTGACTCCGTGGCGGCGCTGACGCCGAAAGCGGAAATCGAAGGTGAAATCGGTGATTCGCACATGGGTCTGGCTGCGCGTATGATGAGCCAGGCGATGCGTAAGCTGGCGGGTAACCTTAAGCAGTCCAACACGCTGCTGATCTTCATCAACCAGATTCGTATGAAGATTGGTGTGATGTTCGGTAACCCGGAAACCACCACCGGTGGTAACGCCCTGAAATTCTACGCCTCCGTGCGTCTGGATATCCGCCGTATCGGCGCCATTAAAGAGGGCGACGAAGTGGTGGGGAGCGAAACCCGCGTTAAAGTGGTGAAGAACAAAGTGGCAGCACCGTTTAAGCAGGCTGAGTTCCAGATCATGTACGGTGAAGGCATCAACACCTTCGGCGAGCTGGTTGACCTCGGCGTGAAGCACAAACTGGTGGAAAAAGCCGGTGCGTGGTACAGCTACAACGGCGATAAAATCGGCCAGGGTAAAGCGAACGCTACCAACTTCCTCAAAGAGAATCCGGCGATTGCCAATGAGCTCGACGTTAAGCTGCGTGACATGCTGCTGACCGGTGCGACGGCGGAAGCGGCGACAGCGGATAGCGCGGCTGATAAATACGAAGAAGCCAGCGAAACCAACGAAGATTTCTAACCATACCCACGGGAGCAGCAATGCTCCCGTTTTGCTTTTTCCCGCCCGTGCTTTTCCTCTCTGCCTTCTTGCTTTACCCTGCGCAACAGTCACAACAAGGTAATCCTATGTCATCGACCTCATCACAGGCTCCGGAGCCAACCTTTTCCCGGGTACTCGATCGTGCCATGCGTATTTTGTCGCAGCGCGACCATAGCCGCGACGAGCTGAAACGCAAACTGCAGCTGAACAATCAGCGTGCGGCCTGGCTACAGCAACAGGAGAGCCAGCCGATACCGGAAGCGCTGCTGGAGAAAGTGCTCGACTGGTGTCAGGAGAATGGCTGGCTCAACGACCAGCGTTTTACCGAACGCTTTATTCAGAGTCGCGCGCGCAAAGGCTATGGTCCACAGCGGGTGCGCATGGAGCTGCAGCAAAAAGGCATCGACCGCGGTGAGATCAACCAGGCGCTGTTCGATAGCGAGGTTGACTGGAGCCAGTGCGCGGCCGAGGTCGCTAAACGTAAATTCGGCGAACCGCTGCCGCAAAGCTGGGCGGAAAAAAGCAAAGTCCAGCGCTTTCTGATGTCGAAAGGCTTTATGATGGAAGACATTCAGGCGATTTTCAGAAATATTGACGACTGAAAGGCGATGGGATTTTACTTCCCATTGAAGAAAATTTATCTTATTCCCACTTTTTGTTCCTCAGTCAGTGGCGGGCCGGGCGCATGCGGTTTGCCAGCGAAAGGGAACGTTCGTTAGCGTGATTCCAGGAATTTTATGAGCAAGAGCACTGCTGAGATCCGTCAAGCGTTTCTCGACTTTTTTCATAGCAAGGGACATCAGGTTGTAGCCAGCAGCTCCCTCGTACCAAACAACGATCCGACGTTGCTGTTTACTAACGCCGGCATGGTGCAATTTAAAGACGTTTTCCTAGGTCAGGACAAGCGCGATTATTCGCGTGCCACCACGTCGCAGCGCTGCGTGCGTGCCGGCGGTAAGCACAATGACCTGGAAAACGTCGGCTACACCGCGCGTCACCACACCTTCTTTGAAATGCTGGGCAACTTCAGCTTTGGCGACTACTTCAAGAAAGAAGCCATTGCCTACGCCTGGGAACTGCTGACGGGCGAGCAGTGGTTTAAGCTGCCGAAAGAGCGTCTGTGGGTAACCGTATACGAAACCGATGACGAAGCCTTTGAAATCTGGGCCAATGATATCGGCGTACCGCGCGAACGTATTATCCGCATTGGCGATAATAAAGGCGGTGCTTACGCCTCTGACAACTTCTGGCAGATGGGGGACACCGGCCCTTGCGGTCCGTGCACCGAAATCTTCTACGATCACGGCGACCACATCTGGGGCGGCCCTCCGGGCAGTCCGGAAGAGGATGGCGATCGCTATATCGAAATCTGGAACATCGTGTTCATGCAGTTCAACCGTCAGGCCGACGGCACCATGCAGCCACTGCCGAAACCGTCGGTGGATACCGGTATGGGCCTTGAGCGTATCGCCGCGGTACTGCAGCATGTGAACTCCAACTATGAAATCGATCTGTTCGCGAAGTTGATTAACGCGGTGGCGCAGGTAACCGGCGCCACCGATCTGAACAACAAATCACTGCGCGTGATCGCCGACCACATCCGTTCATGCGCCTTCCTGATTGCCGATGGTGTCATCCCGTCGAATGAAAACCGTGGCTATGTGCTGCGTCGCATCATTCGTCGCGCGGTGCGTCATGGCAACATGCTGGGCGCGAAAGAAGCCTTCTTCTACAAACTGGTGGCTCCGCTGATCGAGGTGATGGGCGCAGCAGGTGAGGACCTCAAACGTCAGCAGAAGCACGTTGAGAACGCCCTGAAAAATGAAGAAGAGCAGTTTGCTAAAACGCTGGAGCGTGGCCTGGCACTGCTGGACGACGAGCTGGCGAAGCTAAAAGGCGACACCCTCGACGGCGAAACGGTCTTCCGTCTGTATGACACCTTCGGCTTCCCGGCGGACCTGACTGCTGACGTATGCCGTGAGCGCAATCTGAAGATTGACGAAGCGGGCTTTGAAGCGGCGATGGAGCAGCAGCGTCAGCGTGCGCGTGAAGCCAGCGGCTTCGGTACCGATTACAACACGGTTATCCGCTTTGATACGCCGACTCAATTCAAAGGTTACGACCACCTCTCGCTCGAGGCGACGGTGCAGGCGCTGTTTGTGGACGGCCAGCAGGTTGAGCAGGTCACAGCTGGGCAGGATGCGGTGGTGATTCTGGAGCAGACCCCGTTCTACGGTGAGTCTGGCGGCCAGGTGGGTGATACCGGCACCCTGACCGGGAAAAATGCTGAATTTAGCGTGCAGGATACGCAAAAATATGGCAAAGCCTTTGGTCATATCGGTAAGCTACGCCAGGGTCAGCTGCGGGTGGGCGATCGCCTGCAGGCGCAGGTCGATGAAGTGCGTCGTTCGCGCATCATCCTTAACCACTCCGCGACGCATCTGATGCACGAAGCGTTGCGCGAAGTGCTGGGCGATCACGTTGGCCAGAAAGGCTCGCTCAACAACGACAAGTACCTGCGTTTTGACTTCTCACACGGCGAAGCCATGAAGCCGCAGCAGATTCGTGCGGTTGAGGATATCGTTAACGCCCAGATTCGCCGCAACCTGCCTATCACTACTAACGTGATGGACCTGGAAGAGGCGAAAGCGCTGGGCGCCACCGCGCTGTTCGGTGAGAAGTACGATCAGCGTGTGCGCGTAGTCAGCATGGGCGAATACTCCATTGAGCTGTGCGGCGGTACGCACGCAGCCCGCACCGGTGACATCGGCCTGTTCCGCATTCAGGGCGAAGCCGGCACGGCGGCGGGTATTCGCCGTATCGAAGCGGTGACCGGTGAAGCGGCGATTGCACAACTGCATGCGCAGAGCGATCAGCTAACCGACATTGCTCAGGTGGTGAAAGCCAACCACAGTAATCTGAACGAGAAAGTGCGCGGACTGGTTGAAAACGTGCGTGCGCTGGAGAAAGAGCTGCAACAGCTACGCGATCAGCAAGCGGCGCAGGAAAGCGCTTCACTGAGTAGCAAAGCGGTTGAGGTGAAGGGCGCGAAACTGCTGGTAAGCGAACTCAGCAATGTCGAGCCAAAAATGCTGCGCACGATGGTGGACGATCTGAAAAATCAGCTTGGTTCTGCTGTCATCGTACTGGCAACCGTTGCAGAAGGTAAGGTGTCGCTGATTGCTGGCGTCACCAAAGATCTGACCGATCGGTTGAAGGCCGGTGAGCTGATTGGCGAACTGGCTGCGCAGGTCGGCGGTAAAGGCGGCGGGCGTCCGGACCTGGCGCAGGCTGGCGGAACCGACGCCCAGGCACTTTCTGGCGCGCTGGCTGGCGTGCCGGAGTGGGTGAGTAACCGGCTGTAACGAAATAAAATTAAGCATCGTGAAGAGCGCCAGGAACATCTGTTTCGGCGCTTTTTAACGCGGTGTGCACCAGGTAATGACAAAGTCCGGTTGATGTAGTGTATTTCGGCTAAACTAACTATCAGCAGA
>NZ_JASEWO010000015.1:0-40985 GCF_030024295.1 Pantoea sp. Pa-EAmG | reverse complement strand
TGTGATTACTGCACCTTCCAGCCGCACCTGGTGTAGCGGCACGATTTATCGTGCTGGTTGTCCGCCGCGCTGCTGCCCAATGCGCAATAAATTGCGCCGCTACGGTTTGTGCGCGCTGTGATTACTGCACCTTCCAACCGCACCTGGTGTAACGGCACGATTTATCGTGCTAATTCAAAGGTTGCAAGACAACAGTACGTGCGGGCTTTTTGAATCTTCCGTAGGGTGCGCATTCATGCGCACCTGGAAAATAATTACGACTTTACGTAATCCGAATAGGCATTTTGCAGCGCGATGTGGTCGGCAATATATTTCGCATCGTGCCACACGCCGTAAATAAACGACGACGCCCGGTTAACCAGATTGGGCAGGCCAAGGAAATAAATACCGCGCTCGGCAGAAATACCGCGCTTGTGGAATGGCATGCCCTGTTCATCAAACGCATCCACCTGCAGCCAGCTGAAATCAAATTTAAACCCGGTAGCCCAGATAATGGTGCTGATGCCCGCCGCCTGCACGTCCAGCTGCATCAGCGGATTTAACAGGCAGTCCGGATCCGGCAACAGCTCCCACGCCTGCGGCTCGGCCGGTAAATCCAGCCCGTTGCGCTCAATGTACGCATCCGCATCGCGCAGCACCTCGAAATAGGCTCTGTCACCTTCGGCGATATTCTCTGCCAGCCCCGGCTCAAAGCGCAGCACGCCGTTATCCCAGCGCTCGGTGATGCCGACCAGCGTAATGCCCATATGGGCCAGCCGGCGGAAATCCACGGTTTTACCGCCTTCATAGCCGCTGACGGCAAAGGCCACGTGCTGTTTCTTCGGCTTGATTTTCACTTCGTCCCACAGCCCCAGCGCGCCAAGCCACCAGCAGTAATCACGGTCGCGATAGGCGCGTGGCGGGCGGTAGTGCTCACCGACCGACAGAAACACCTCGCGGCCGGCCTGACGCAGCTCCTCGGCAATCTGGGTGCCGGACGCACCCGCACCAACCACCAGCACCGCACCGGGCGCCAGCTGCTGTGGATTCTTGTACGCCGATGAGTGGATCTGCTGCGGCACCGCGCCTTCAGGCACGATGGCCGGGAACGCGGGCTTCTGAAACGGCCCGGTGGCAGCCACCACATTGTCCGCGTCGAATACTCCCACTGACGTCACCACCCGGAAGCCGCTGCGTCCGGGCAGCCGCGTTACCTGCTGTACCTCAACCCCGGTGCGCACCGGCGCGTTGAGCATCTTTGCGTAATCCTCGAAATACTGCGCCATGCGCTCTTTCGGCGGAAACGCCTCCGGCGAAATGTTATCAAACTTCAGCGAAGGAAAGCGGTCGTGCCACGCCGGACCGTTAGCCACCAGCGAGTCCCAGCGTTCGGAGCGCCAGCGCTCGGCAATGCGGCTGCGCTCCAGCACCACGTGCGGGATCTGCATCTGCGCCAGATGTTCGCTCATGGCGATACCCGCCTGGCCCGCTCCGACGATCACGGTATTGATTTTTTCTACTGACATAGGTCATCCCCGAATAGTTGGCATGCCACCAGCGCGGCGCAAATATTGCGCCGCTGGCGATTAACACTAGGTTGTCATGTTTAACGGCGGCCCGATGGCACAGCGAAATTAATGCCCGGCCTCAACGTTTAATATTTTTCCCAGCCCGAAAAATTTATTGGCGATAATTAACATTCCGGCGGTCACCACAATATAAATAACCGACAGCGCCGCCAGCGTCGGGTCGGCAAATTCGCGCACGTAGTTGTACATCGCCACCGGCAGCGTCTGCGTCGCCTGGGTGGTAATAAACAGCGAGGCGGTAAATTCATTGAAAGAGAGAATCGCCGCGAACAGCCAGCCACCAAACAGGCCCGGCAGAATCAGCGGCACGGTAATGGTCCATACTACGCGTAACGGCGATGCGCCGAGGCTGGCCGCCGCCAGTTCTATCCGCTGCTCGAGATTTTTCAGCGATACATAGACGCTGCGCAGCACGAACGGCAGCACTAATACCACGTGGCAGAAAATCACCAGTGCGTAGCCGCGTCCCAGATTGAGCTGCGACACCAGCATCAGCAGGCCGAGGCCAATGGTGAAATGCGGAATAAACAGCGGCGACAGCAGAATACTCTCCAGCACCTGTTTGCAGGGAAAGCGATAGCGCTCGATGGCAATCGCCAGCGTGGCGCCGATGACCACCGCCAGCGTTGACGCCCATGCTGTGACAATCAGTCCGGACCAGAAGCCGTGACGAAAATCGTCGTAGCTCAGCGCCCGCTCAAACCAGCGCAGCGACCAGCCTTTCGGCGGGAAAAACAGCACGGAGGTGCTGCTGAACGACGAGATAAACACCACGACGGTGGGCAACATGACAAACGTCAGAATGGCGATCACCAGCAGTTTACCCAGCAGCGCGATCAGTTTGTCGTTGTGAGAACGGGTCATATCAGTGCCCTCCCATGGCGTGCAGGAAGCGCGTCATGCGCTTCAGCGCCAGCAGCAGCAGAATGGTCAGCAGCAGCCCAGCAATGCTCAGCGCTGCGGCAAACGGGAAGTTCATCGAGGAGAAGCCCAGCTGATACACCAGCGTAGCCACGGTACTGACGCGCCCGCCGCCAATCAGTTGCGGCGTCGCGAAAGCGCTAAAGGTCCAGGCAAACGCGGTGGTCAGGCTGGCGATGATGCCGGGAATCGACAGCGGAATGGTCACCGTTAGCAGCGCGCGTACCGGCCCGGCGCCAAGGCTGGTGGCGGCTTTTTCGTAGTCCGGATTGATGTGTGACAGCGCCGTCGCCAGCATCAGCACCATGATCGGCATGGTGACATGCACCAGCGCGACCACCACGCCGGTCTGGGTAAACATAAACTGGATCGGCTGGCTGATGATGCCCAGCGCCAGCAGCAGGCTATTAAGAAAGCCGCTGTTACCCAGCACGATAATCCACGAATAGGTGCGCACCACTTCCCCCAGAAACAGCGGAGTAATCGCGATGATCAGAATGGTGGATTTGATCCACGCAGTGCGGGTGCGCACCAGCGCATAGGCCAGTGGGTAACTCATCAGCAAACCAAATAAGGCCGTTTTGGCGCTGAGCAGCACAGTATTGAGAAACGCGTCGCCGTAGATGCGTTTGAACAGGCCACTGAAATTGGCCAGCGTAAAGCCGCCGACATCCAGCGAGCCGGGGATGTACGCGCGCACGCTAAACTGCATCACCGCAAACATCGCGACGACCAGCCCCATCGCGGTCAGCGTGGCGGGAAGAATGAACCAGGGTAAAAATGTCGGTTTTTTCGTCATGGACGTTACTGCCTGCATAGGTGTTACCGGCTACGGCGAGGCACCCGCCCCGCCGCAGCACCAGGACAATCAGTGAGACATGATGTTTTCAGAGAACCACTGACGCCACTCGGCAGTTTTCTCCGCACGCAGTTGGGGATCGGTATTGATGGTGGCATTCCACTGCGCCGGCGTGGTCAGCATGCCTGGCAGCTTCGCCAGCTCCGGATCGATATGCGCGTTGGTCACCGTGGGGCTACCGCGATAGATCTTCGCCACCTGCTGCTGTATTTCCGGTTTCAGCGCGATGTTGATGAACTTGTACGCCAGATCGGTATGTTTGCTGCCTTTATTGATGCCGACGGTATCCACGCCGAGGATCGCGCCCTCTTTCGGTATCGCCAGCTTGATGTTGACCCCTTCCGCAATCATGCTGTAGGCGTTCATCGACAGCATCACCTGCACCGGCGTTTCTCCGGTGGAGATCAGCTGCTGGCTGTTGGCATCATCGGTGTAGAACGATTTGATGTTAGGAATCAGCGCTTTCAGCTTCGCCTGGCCCTGCTGCCAGTGCGCCGCATCGCTGCCGGAGAGTTTGGCGGCCACGGCGATGATGTGGCTCGGATCCCAGTCGGGCAGCGCCAGCGTGCCTTTCAGCTCCGGCTTCCACAGGTCGTTCCAGCTGGTGAAGGTTTCCCCTTTCGGCACCAGATCCGGACGGTAGCCAATGGTGTAGACGTAGCCCCACACGCCCAGATGATACGGGCTGACTTTCGCCTGCTGCACCAGGTTGACCGCGTTAGGAATTTTGCTCATGTCGAGCTTCTCGAACAGGCCGCTGTTGGCATACAGATAGCCGACGTGCGCGGTGGTGAAGGTCACGTCAGTTTCCGGCGACCCGCCCGCCAGTTTGGCTTTGTTGAGGCGATCGATGGTGCCGCCGGTGACGAACTGCACTTCGACGCCGGTCTCTTTGGTGAACTCTTTGGCGATGGTTTGATCGATCAGATCTTTAAAGCTGCCGCCCCAGGTGCTGACAATCAGCTTGTCGGCGGCCATGGCATTCCCTGCGCTCAGAATTCCCGTGGTTAACAACGTTAAGGCACACATCTTACGCAACATATTTTTGTCCCCAGTGAATGAAAAGGCTGTTATCGCTGCTCTGAACCACCGTTGATTCGCCACGGCGCGCTGCGCCAAAACAGTGCGAAAGTGAAAAGCAGGTGTCACAGCGATTCTGCCGCTGGCCGCTGCTGCGGTAAAACAGCCTTTTCCTCGCCGTTGCATCGGAATTTCTGACGCTAAAAAAGTCGCTGCTTTGCAATGGATTTTCTTAAGCCTTAGTGAGGCAGAAGCGAATGGGCGTGAAGGGTCAGGCAGGGGATTATGCTGCTATTCGCTGTCCGGCATGATAAATGCATGGAAACAGGGGTAAATAGAAAAGCCGGCGCGACAAGATCGCGCTGGCGACACCAGGAGAATCTGCATGCTCAGTCGCATCACCCAGCGCCAGCTGGAATACTTCGTCGCGTCCGGCGAAGCCGGCAGCATTATTGGCGCATCCGAACGTATTCACGTGTCGTCACCGTCGATCTCTGCCGCCATTACCCACATCGAATCCGAGCTGGGGGTGCAGCTGTTTGTGCGCCACCACGCGCAGGGCGTGTCGCTCACCGCCATTGGCCATCAGGTATTAAAAGAGGCGAAGCTGATCCTGGAACAGATGTCGAATCTGTATACCATCGCCTCAGAGTCGCTGAACAACGTGCGCGGCCCGCTGCGCGTCGGCTGTCTCGACACGCTGGCCCCGATGCTGACGCCGGAGCTGGTGTTTGGCTTTGGCCGCGCCTTCCCCGGCGTGCGCATCACGCTGGTGGAGGGCAATCATGAACAGCTGCTGAAACAACTGCGCGCCGCCGATATCGATATCGCGCTGACCTACGATCTGGTGCCGGCCAGCGACATCGCGTTTCAGTCGCTGGCGCAGCTGCCGCCGTATGTGATGGTCGGCGAACATCACCCGTTTGCCAGTCAGTCTGCGGTGACCATTCAGGATCTCGCTACGGTGCCGATGGTGCTGCTGGATATGCCGTGGAGCCGCGAATATTTTCTCAGCCTGTTTAGCGAAGCAGGCGTTACGCCCAACATTGTGATGCGCTCCGGCAATATGGAAGTGGTACGCGCGATGGTGGCCAACGGCGTGGGATTTGGCATCGCCAATGTGCGGCCCAAAGCCAATCTGTCGCAGGATGGCAAACGGGTGATCCGCGTGCGCCTTGCCGGCGTGAACCGGCCGATGTTGCTGGGATACGCCACGGTGGCCCACGTGCAGCAGTCGATGGTGGTCAACGCCTTCGCCGAACGCTGCCGCATGTTCATCTCCGATCAATACATTCCCGGCATGGCCGCGCCAAGCTACTTCGACCCGCAGGTGGTGCGCGTCGCCTGACGCGCTCAGTAACCCCGCGCGGGAAACACCTGGTTGAGCACCGGCTCACCGCGCATCATCCGCTGGATGTTATCAGCCACCTGACGTGCGGCGCTGGCCGGGATCGCTACCGACGCCAGATGCGGCGTGATCAGCACATTTTCCATGCTCCACAGCGCATCGTCGGGCGGCAGCGGCTCACGATCGAACACGTCTAATGTGGCGTGCCCGATCTGTCCGCTCTGCAGCGCCGCGGTCAGCGCGGGCTGATCGACAATCGCGCCGCGCGACACGTTGATCAGCGCACAGCCCGGCGGCAACCGCGCCAGGCGCTGCGCATCCAGCAATCCGTGGGTTTGCGGCGTGAGCGGCAGCATCACCACCAGAATGTCGCTGCTGGCCAGAAACGCATCCAGCGCCTGCGCACCGCTGACGCAGTGAATGCCGTCCAGCGCTTTGGGCGACCGCGACCAGCCGCGCACGTCGAAGCCCTGACGCGCCAGTTCGCGCGCCGCATACGCACCCAGTTCGCCCAGCCCCAGCACGCCCACGCGAATCGACGCCGGCTCGCGCGGATGCAGATAGTGCCAGCGATGTTCACGCTGTGCGCGCTCAAATGCCGGTATGTCACGCGCGTAACGCAGCACGGCAAACAGCACGTAACCGGCCATCATGCGCGCCATATCCGGGTCCGATAGCCGGACGATCGGGATGTCAGGCAGGTCGTCGCGCCCTACCAGCGAGTCGACGCCCGCGCCCAGATTCACCAGCAATTTCAGCTGGCGATACGGGGCAAAAAAGCCGCGCGGCGGCTTCCACGCCAGCGCAAACTGCACGCTATCGGCATCCTCAACCTGATCGGCACGGCAGATAGCGACATCCGGTAACTGCGGTGCCAGCAGCGCCGACCACGCCTCGAAGCTGTCGAACTCGCTGTAAAACACCAGAGTCGTCATGCGCTGGGCTCCTGTAGCAGCGTCGCCAGCGCATCGATAGCCAGTTCATAACCCAGCGCGCCCAGCCCGGCGATCACGCCGGTGGCGGCTTTCGACACCAGCGACTGATGACGAAACGGCTCGCGCTGCCAGATATTGCTCATGTGCGCTTCGATGATCGGGCCATCAAACATCAGCAGCGCATCCAGAATCGGCACCGAGCGATACGACAACCCGGCGGCATTGATGATCAGCCCGTTTGCCTGCTGGCGCGCTTCCTGAATCCAGTCCACCAGCACCCCTTCATGGTTGCTCTGACGAAACTGCAGCCTGAGGCCGTGCGCGTCGGCGCGCCGCTGACAGCGCTCACCGATGCTGGCGAAACTGTCGCTGCCGTAAGTACCGTGGCGATCCATGCCGTACAGATTGGCATTCGGCCCATTGAGAAAGAAAATCTGAGACATGGCGGCTCCGTTACAGGTGCGGGCGCGTCGCGGCCATCGCCGGATGCGCGTCAAAAAGGGCAAACCAGGCGGCGCTCTGCGGATGCGTGGCGCGCCAGTTGAGTTCAGCAAAACGGAAGTCGAGGTAGCCCAATCCGCAGCCGATGGCGATCAACCCGAGATCGTCGGGCGTGCGGCTGAACGCCTCCGCCTGCTGCTCAATGGCCGCCAGCGCAGCCGCCACTTTGGTCAGCTGTGCGTCGCGCCACGCTGACCACTGCTTTTCCAGCGGGCGGGCGCTGGTTTCATAGCGCGCCAGCAGCGCGGCGTCCAGCAGCCCATCACCCAGCGCCTGGCGCGTAAGGCACAGCCAACGTGCCTCGCCGTCTGCCGGCAGCAGCTGGCCCGCGGCGCGGTGGTTAAGGTATTCGCAGATCACCCGGCTGTCGTATAAACATAGTCCCTGTTCGGTGCGCAGCGCCGGCACTTTAGACAGCGGATTAAACGCGGCAATGCGCGCATCGCGCTCGATGGGGTGCGCCGCCGACGCCAGCAGGGTGATCTCCGGCGCCAGACCCAGCAGCCGGGCGCACACCATCACTTTTCGCACGTAAGCCGAGGTAGAGGCGTAATAGAGTTCCATCATGGCATAGCCTCCGCATCTGGCAGCAGCAGCACTTTGCCGATATTGGCATTGGCTTCGAGGATGCGGTGCGCCTGCGCGGCGGCCGTCAGCGGCAATCGCTGGTGCACCTGCGGCGTGATGCGCCCGGCGGCCAGTAAAGGCAGCAGATGGGCGCGCACGCACTGCGCCAGACGCGCTTTTTCCGCCGCGCTTTTCGGTCGCAGCGTGGAAGAGGTCAGGCTTAAGCCCTTGCGCATGATCAGCTGTAAATCGATCTCCACCGTGGCCCGCTGCATAAAGGCGAGGCTGACGTGCCGCCCGCCCGCTGCCAGCACGCTGAGGTTGCGCGCAATGTAGTCGCCGCCGACGTTATCCAGCACCACATCCACGCCGCGTTCCCGGGTCAGCGTCTGGATCACCGCCACAAAATCTTCGCTATGGCGATCGATGGCGCGCCACACGCCCAGCTGCTGCAGCGCGGCAATTTTTTCCGCACCGCCGGCGGTGGCAATCACCCGCGCGCCACAAGCCTGGGCGCACTGGATCGCCAGCGTGCCCACGCCACTGGCCGCGCCGTGAATCAGCACGCTGTCGCCCGGCATCAGACGGCCCAGCTCAAACAGGTTGTGCCAGACGGTAAACGCGGCTTCGGGAAAGCCCGCCGCGTGGCTGAGCGGCAGCGTGTCCGGCACCGGCAGGCACAGTTCGGCGCGCGCCACGCAGTATTGCGCATAACCGCCGCCGCTCAGCAGCGCCATCACCGCCATGCCAGGCTGCAGTTCGCTGACGCCTGCGCCGAGCGCAACGATGACGCCCGCCGCTTCCAGCCCGAGAATATCGCTGCAGCCTGGCGGCGGTGGCATGCCGTTGCGCTGCAGAATATCGGGCCGGTTAACCCCTGCGCTGACGACGCGCAGCAGCACTTCGCCCGGTCCCGGCTGCGGCACCGGGCGCTGCACCGCAGTCAACACCTCTGCACCACCCGGCTGCGCGGCGATGATCGCCGTCATGGTTTCCGTTGTCATGCGTTAACCCTGTGCGTCGCTGGCGAAGGCACAAACGCCCTCGTCATCAAAAGTCAGCCCCACCACGCTGCCGACCGGCCAGCGCGTCAGCGCCTCCAGTCCGGACTGCCGGGCAAACAGTGAGGCACTGCCGAGCGCCGGGATATCGAGGTGCACGTCAACGTGATCGCCCTGAAACACGTGCGTCAGCACCGTGGCGCTGAGCAGCGCCTGTGGACCGAGCGGCGCCAGCTGCACATTTTCCGGACGCACATACACATCCAGCCGGTCGCCGACGCTGGCCTGCACCCGTTTGGCCGGCAGGCGCAGCGTGTTGCCGCCCAGCTCCAGCAGCGCGCTGGTGTCACGGCCGGCGTAGCGGCCCGGCAGAATATTCACGTCACCGACGAAGCTGGCGACAAACGGATCCTGCGGGCGGCGATAAATCTCATCCGGCGGCCCAATCTGGCGCACGTGACCGGCCGACATCACTACCACGCGGTCGCTCATGCTCAGCGCTTCGCCCTGATCGTGGGTGACGAAGACCGTGGTCACGCCGAGTTTGCGCTGAATCGCCTTCAGCTCGACCTGCATGGATAAACGCAAATTTTTGTCCAGCGCGGAGAACGGCTCATCCAGCAGCAACACTTTGGGACGAATCACCAGCGCGCGTGCCAGCGCCACGCGCTGCTGCTGCCCGCCGGACAGCTCACGCGGCTTGCGCTGGCCGTAACCCGCCAGCTTCACCAGCGCCAGCGCCTGCCCGACCCGCTCGGCGATTTCCGCTTTCGGCACGCCGCGCATACGCAGGCCGTAGCCGACGTTTTTCTCCACCGTCATGTGCGGAAACAGCGCGTAGTTCTGAAACACGATGCCGATCTCGCGCTGATAGGGCGGGATTTCCGTTACCAGGTCGCCATCGATAAAAATCTCACCGCCGTCGGCTTCGGCAAAGCCGGCCATCAGGTTCAGCAGCGTGGTTTTACCGCAGCCGGACGGGCCGAGCAGCGTAATGAACTCACCTTCATGGATGGTGAGAGAAATTTTATGCAGCGCGATGGCATCACCAAAGCGCTTCAGGACGCCATCCAGCTGCACCGCCACGTTGGCCTTATGCGGTGCCGATGACAGCGGCTGCGGAAACGGGGTTACTTCTGCACTGACCATACAATCTCCGGATTCGGACGGGGTGGCTCGTCGCGGGTTCATTCGCACATCCAGGTCGCCAGCCGGCATAACAGGCTGTCACAGGCGTCCAGCTGTGCGAGGGTGATAAATTCGTCGGGCTTATGGCCCTGCTCCATACTGCCGGGACCGCACACCACACAGGGGATGCCGGCGGCGGCAAACAGTCCGCCTTCAGTGCCAAACGCCACGGTGCCGAAGCTGTCGCTGCCGCTCAACCGGGCAATCAGCTGTGCCGCGGCACTGTGCGCGGCGGTATCCAGTCCGGGATAGGCGCTGAGCGGCGAGAAGCGGATGGCGCTGGCGGGCTGCACCGCGCGCATCTGCGGCTCCAGCGTCTGCTGCGCATACGCCACCAGCTCCTCTGCCACCTGCTGCGCATTCTCCTGCGGCAGCGTGCGCACTTCGAAATCAAAACTGCAGGCGTCTGGCACGATATTCAGCGCGCGTCCGCCGTGGATCACCCCGGTTTGCACGGTGGTAAATGGCGGATCGAAGCGCGCATCCTGTCGTTCCGGCGCCGCCAGACGTTCACCGATGACGGTTAAGCGCTGGATCAGCTTCGCGGCGTATTCAATCGCATTGACGCCCTGCGGCGCGTACGCCGAGTGGCAGGCCGCGCCCTGCACTTCGCAGCGCATTGCCAGCTTGCCTTTGTGGCCCAGCACCGGACGCAGTTCTGTCGGCTCGCCAATCAGGCAGATCGCCGGTCGATCGCTGCGCTGCGCCAGCGAATCCACCAGCGAGCGCACGCCGAGGCAACCCACCTCTTCGTCATAGGAGATAGCCAGATGCAGCGGCTGACGCAGCGGCTGGGCGAGAAAATGCGGCACCGCAGCCAGCATGCAGGCGAGGAAGCCTTTCATGTCTGCCGTGCCGCGTCCGTACAGCTTGCCGTCACGTTCGGTGAGCGCAAACGGCGGCACCGTCCACGTCTGGCCATCAACCGGCACCACATCGCTGTGGCCCGATAGCATCACCCCGCCGCTGCCGGCTGGCCCGAGCCGCGCATAGAGATTGGCCTTGCTGCGTTCTGCGTTGTGCATCAGTTCACAGGTCACGCCCAGCCCGCTGAGGTAGCGCCAGCAGAAATCGATCAGCGCCAGGTTGGATTCGCGGCTGGTGGTGTCGAAAGCCACCAGATGTTCGAGCAGGTTACGGCTGGTCAGCATCGCGTCTCCTCACGCTTATTCATCACCCGGCACGCCGTAACGGGGTGCCAGCGTGGGATTGAGCGCGCGCGTCAGGTAATCCTGCATCTGCGGCTGATAGGCCAGCCACAGCTGATGAAGTTCCGCGATGGGATCGCCCTCCGTCCAGTCAACGCGCAGATCAACCAGCGGCCACGACGGTTCGCCCACCACTGCCAGCGCCGCCGAATGAACCGGCCCGGCTTCGCCTCCGGCGGCCATCCCGGCCTGCATGGCCGCGATTAACCGTGCGGCCAGTTCGCCCGGCTGCTGCGCAAACGCGCTGACCATCGCCGCAATCACCTCGGGATTCGCCAGCAAATTACCGGCCGCTACGCAGTCGCTGCCGCACAGCGCGTGATTCACCCCCAGCGTGTGCGTTCCGCTGAAGCAGGCACTGCTGCCGTCGGCCGCCAGCACCGTAAGCTGGCGATAATCAAAAAAGTCATCGCTGGCAAGGCCGCTCTGCAGCGCCTGCTGCGCCGTCTCGCCCTGACTCAGCCGATCAAGGATGCGCGGGCCCAGCGCCGGCAGCGTGATGTTCTGCGTGGAGACCGCGCCGACGCCGGCGCGCAACCACGGACAGCGTGCGCCGACCGCAATACTCGACGAGCTGACCGCGATGCCCAGCTGGCCGGTTTGCGCGCAGCGTCCAACAATCGATAACGTCATGATGCGGCGCTCCTTATTGCGGCTGCCAGTCGTCGGGGATCACCGCAATCACGTCGATCTCCATCAGCCACTGCGGCTGGCCCAGTCCCGAGATCACCAGGCCGGTGGAGATGGGAAACACGCCTTTCAGCCACTTGCCGACCACCTGATACACCGGCTCGCGATAGCGCGGGTCGATGATGTAGGTGGTGGTTTTCACGATGTGCGACAGGTCGCTGCCCGCTTCTTCGAGCAGTTGCTTCACGTTTTTCATCGCCTGCTCGGCCTGCGCTGCCGGATCGCCCAGCCCCACCAGGTTGCCTTCGAAGTCGGTGCCAATCTGGCCACGCACGTAAACGGTGTTGCCGGCGCGCACGGCCTGACACAGGTCGTTGTCCAGCGACTGATTAGGATAGGTATCTTTGGTGTTGAATTTGCGGATGCGGGTATGGGTGCTCATGATGCCTGCCAGCGTTTAATTGGTTTCCGCAAGGTATACCGGGCTTAGCGCAGCAGGGAAAACAGCATTAACTGAGGTGTTGCTTTGAAAAATCCGAAGGAGTGCGGCAGGCCTGCTGGCCCGCCGGTGAGCGATTAATGCGCAGCCTTATTTAGCCGCATAAACCGCATCACAAAATGCTTTGCGCGCGCCCAGTTTGGCTGACAGGCGTGCAGCCGCTTCGCGCATCAACACGCCTAACTCTTCATCTTTACGATTCAGCGTCAGACGCGAAACCGGGCCGGTCAGCGCCAGCGCAGCGGTTAGCCGGTCATTTTCGGCGAATACCGGTACGGCAAAGGCCGCGATGTGCGGATCGCGCGCGCCCGAACTGAATATCGGCAGCGACGGCAGCGCATCGAAGAGATTTTCATTCATGCCCCAGAAACGCAGCACCTTACTGATGGCGGAGTTATCGAGCGGAAAAATCGTCCCCGGCAGGCGCGTATGACGCAGGCCATCAGACGATTCAGCACGAAACAGGCACAGACGCTGGCCGTTATCCAGTACGTACCAGCTGGCGCTCTCGTTGGTCGCCGTTGCCAGCGCCTGCAATTCCGGCTGCACCACGCTGGCCAGATGGAATGATTGCTCATAAAGCTTGCCGAGGTATAACAGACGCGGGCCGAGCGTGTAGACACCGCTGTCACTGCGCACCACATAGCCCATCCTTTCCAGCGAGTTCATCAGACGATAGACAGTGGTTTTGTGATAGCCGGAAAGCTGCGACAGCGCAGTCAGCGACAGGCTCTCTTCGCCGGGCTTAAAACAATCCAGCAGGGACAACGCCTTCTCCACCGCATTAACGCCTTCATTTCCCATTTTTTCCTCCTGATTTGTGCCGCCCTGAGTGTACCTGAAAACTGTGAGTCACATCGTGTTTACATCACAAACACCTTCGTAACACTGGCATGCGGCGTCAGATCGTCGATATAGTTGTTTTATATTGTACAACATTGTTGTACCAGGTAAAACAAACCACGAGGTGAATTATGTCTGTCTCTGCAAATAACCTGATCAACCGCAACATCGAGCGCGTCAGCGCCCTGTCCGTCAGCCAGGCCGCCGCATTCCAGGCGGCGATTCTGGCCGATGTCGCCGGTCGTCGCGGCACCCTGCATGGCCGCGTTAAGCCGCTGTCGCCGCAGATGAAAGTCGCCGGGCCGGCCATCACGGTGGAAGTCCGTCCGGGCGATAACCTGGCGATTCACGCGGCGCTGGCTATCGCCCAGCCGGGTGATGTGCTGGTGGTAGACGGCAAAGGCGACATCAGTTGCGCGCTGCTGGGTGAAATCATGGCAACCCAGGCCGAAGCGTCCGGCATCGCCGGCATCATCATTGATGGCGCGGTGCGTGATGCTGACGCCCTCGCGCAGGGCAGCTATCCGGTGTTTGCTGCCGGCCTCAACCCAAGCGGCCCCACCAAAAGTATTCCCGGACGCGTTAACCATCCGGTGTCGGTGGCCGGTGCGTCGATTGAGCCGGGCGACCTGGTGGTCGGCGATGCCGATGGCGTGGTGGTGATCGCTAAACAGGATGTGGAACGCATCATTGCCCTGGCGGCGAAGAAGCTGGACGCCGAAACGCGCCGCATCGCGGGTATTAAGCAGGGCGATTTGCGTCCGGGCTGGCTGGAAGGTGCCCTGCGCGCGGCGGGTATGTTAGCAGAAGGAGAATCGCTGTAATGAGCAACGTAAAAACTATCCTCATCACCGGCAGTGACCTGGCTGCTGAAGCCGTCGAGCTGCTGCAGGACTATCAGCTGATTTATGCCGGACGCCAGCCGCAGGAAGCCGATTTGATCGCGCTGTGCGAGCGCCATAATCCTCAGGCGATCATTGTGCGCTACGGCAAAATCAACGGGCGCATCATGGACGCCGCGCCGGCGCTGCGCGTGATCTCCAAGCACGGCAGCGGTATTGACGTTATCGATCAGCAGGCAGCGGCGGAACGCCAGATTGCGGTCCGCGCGGCAGTGGGTGCCAATGCCGCTGCCGTGTCGGAGCATGCGTGGGCGCTGATCCTCGCCTGTGCTAAATCGGTGCCGCAGCTGGACCGCCGGATGCGCGACGGACACTGGGATAAAGCGCAGCATAAATCGCTGGAGCTGGAAGGACGCACACTCGGCCTGGTCGGTCTGGGCGCCATCGGCAGCCGCGTGGCGCGCATCGGCCAGGCCTTCGGTATGCAGGTGCTGGCCTACGATCCTTATGCGCAAACCTTGCCGGCTGGCTGTGAAGCGGTTGAATCACTGGATGAACTGTACAGCCGTGCCGATGTGGTGTCGCTGCACTGTCCGCTGACGGACAGCAATCACCAGATGATCAACGCGGCCGCCCTCGCCCGTTTTAAGCCTGGCGCTATTCTGGTCAATACCGCGCGCGGCGGACTGATTGACGATCAGGCGGTGGCGACCGCGCTGCAAAACGGCACGCTGCGTGCCGCCGGACTGGACAGCTTCACCAGCGAGCCGCTGACTGCACCGCATCTGTGGCAGTCGCTCAACAATGTGATTATCACGCCGCACATTGGTGGCGTGAGCGACAATGCTTACGTGCGCATGGGCACCGGTGCCGCGCGCAACGCGTTGCAGGTTCTGCAGGAGCAGGAGGCGGTATCATGACCGTGCTCACCGTACCGGAGGTGCGCGAGTTAACGCTGTTTTCGCGCCTGCCGGAAGCGTTTCGCCGGCCGGACGCCGGCAATGTCTGGGCTGCCGCCAATCGCGGCGGCCAGCTTACCGACTCCTTTCTCGAAGGCCCGGTGTGGCATCCCTCCGGCTGTCTGTATGTCACCGACATTCCCTATGGCCGCATCTTTCGCGTCGATATGAGCGGCAACTGGGAGCTGGTGGTGCAGTATGACGGTGAGCCCAACGGCATGAAGCTGACCGATCCGGACACGCTGATCATCACCGATTACCGTAACGGCCTGATGAAGCTGTCAATCAGCAGCGCCACTATCACGCCGTGGCTGACGCGGCGTAACAGCGAAAGCTTTCGCGGCGTCAACGATTTAACGCCTGACAGTCGCGGCAATCTCTATTTTACCGATCAGGGCCAGACCGGGCTGCACGATGCCAGCGGACGCGTCTATCGGCTCAGCCCGGATGGCCGGCTGGATCTGCTGCTGGATAACTGCCCGAGCCCGAACGGCCTGGTTCTGTCGCCGGATGAGAAAATCCTCTACGTGGCGATGACGCGCGGCAACTGCGTGTGGCGCGTGCCGCTGCTGGCGGATGGTTCGGTGAGCAAAGTTGGACTGTTCTTTACCTCGCACGGACCCAGCGGGCCGGACGGGCTGACCATCAATCAGCGCGGTGAACTGCTGATCGCCAATCCCGGCCTCGGGCGCGTCTGGCGTCTTAACGATCTGGCTGAACCGGAAGAGATTCTGCTCAGTCCGCTGGGTCGCTCCACCACCAACCTGTGCTTCGGCGGGGCCGACCTTAATCAGCTGTTTATCACCGAATCGGTCAGCGGCAGCATCCTGACCTGCACTCAGAACACGCCAGGCCGCGCGTTGCCGGCCATTGATACCTCGTTTCTCTGACTACAACTCTGCGTCATCCGAACGCACCGGAGATTACTATGACCCTGCACTCAACATCCAGCCCTGCGCCGGCTCAGCCGGCTGCGGTGCCACCCCGCCATGAAACGCTCAGCGAACAGGATTTCCAGGACAGTGAGCAGGCGGCCGCCAAAGCCTTTCGTCGCATTCTGCCGTTTATCTTTATCTGTTACGTGGTCAGCTACCTTGACCGCACCAACGTCAGCTTTGCCGCGCTGGGCATGAACGCCGATCTCGGCATCACCGCCGAACAGTTTGGCTTCGGCGCAGGCATGTTTTTTATCGGCTATTTCCTGTTTGAAATTCCCAGCAACCTGATCATGCAAAAAGTGGGCGCGCGCATCTGGATCGCGCGCATCATGATTTCGTGGGGGTTGATTTCGATGGCGACCGCGTTCATCAGCGGCCCCGTCAGCTTTGCCGTTGCGCGCTTCTGTCTCGGCGTAGCAGAGGCCGGCTTTACCCCCGGCATCTATCTGTTCTTTACCTACTGGTTCCCCGGCAGCTGGCGCGCCAAAATCACCGCCGCGTTCCTGGTCGGCATTCCGGTGGCCAATATCATCGGCTCACCGATTTCCGGCGCGCTGATGCAGATCACCGGCCATGAGCATATCCGTAACTGGCAGTGGCTGCTGTTGATTGAGGGCTTACCGGCGGTGATCCTCGGTGTTATGTGCCTGTTTGTGCTGAGCGACCGGCCGGAGAAAGCGCGCTGGCTGGCGCCGCGTGAACAGCAGTTGCTGAGCCGGCGACTGGCCGATGAGCAGCAGCAAATCGCGGCAACGCACGGTTCCCAGATGCGCGACGCGCTGCGCAATCCACTGCTGTATCTGCTGGCGTTTATTAACTTTTGCGGCATTGTGGGTTCGATCGGCGTGGGACTGTGGATGCCGCAGATCATTAAACAGCTCGGCGTGAGCCATACGGCAACCGGCTTTCTTGCCGCGCTGCCCTATGTCTGCGGTGCCGTGAGCATGCTGTTGTGGGCGCGCCGCGCTAATGCATCAGCGCACCGTATTCGCTGGATCAGCGGCGCGCTGGTGATCGCCGCCTTAGCCCTGATGTGCAGCGCGCTGAGCGATGCGCCGGTGATCAAAATGCTGGCACTGTGCTGCACCGTCAGCGGTATTCTGGCGTTTCAGGCCTCGTTCTGGGCGCTGCCTTCCGGCTTTTTGACCGGCAATGCCGCGGCAGGCGGCTTAGCTATGATTGTCTCGATTGGTAATCTCGGCGGCTTCTTCGGCCCGTCGCTGATCGGCTATGTGCGTCAGTCTACCGGCGGCTTTATGTGGGCGCTGCTGGCGGTGGCGGCAGTCCTGATGATTGGCGCACTGGCGGTCGCCATGGTGAAAGATCCGTGGCGCCAGCGCAGCGCTGAGCAGAGATAATAACGCCGCGTTTCCCGGTGTGCCTGTGGCGCATCGGGAAACGGCTGTTTTAAAGGATGAAAGCAGGATAACGTCAGACGTGATGAGCCAGATGCGTGCCCTCCCTGGCACAGGCTCATGAGATTATTTCCCGGTGCTGGCCACCGGCTGTTCCGCTTCAACGTGCAGCTTTTTGCTGCGTCCCATCAGCAATACCGCAATGCCGCCCGCCGCGCACAGCAGCGCCAGAGGAATCATCGCCATCGCATGGCTGCCGGTTTTCTCATTGATGATGCCGTAAACGTTCACCATCAGCCCACCACCAATCAGGTTGGCCATCGCGCCGATAGCAGCCAGACCGGCCGCAGCGGTGGTTGAGGACATCCAGCCCGAGGCCAGCGCCCAGAATGGCCCTTTCATCGAGTAGGCACCAATCAGCACCAGTGACAGAATCACCACGCTGCCCGCCAGCGTATCGGTCAGGAACGCCGCCAGCAGTCCACCGGCAATCAGGAACAGCGTCAGCGCGGTGTGCCAGCGACGCTCACCGCTGCGGTCAGAGCTGCGGCCCCAGACAATCATCAGAATCGATGCCAGACCGTACGGAATCGCATTCATCAAACCGGTGGTGAAGTTATCCAGACCAAATGATTTCAGCAGCTGCGGTGACCAGACGCTCAGCGTCGAACCCGCTGCCGACGCGCCGGCGTAAATCAGCGCCATCACCCAGATATGCTTGTGGCGCAGCAGCTGCCACAGCGTGATATGACCAATCGCTTTACGCTGTGCATTCTCTTCAGCCAGTTTGCCGCTCAGCCAGTTGCGCTGTTCGCTGGTCAGCCAGTGGGCATTTTCCGGACGATTGCTGAGCAGGAAGAATGCCAGCACCCCCAGCACAATCGCCGGGAACCCTTCGATGATAAACAGCCAGTGCCAGCCGCGCAGGCCGAACCAGCCGTCCATCGTCAGGATTGCGCCCGAGATCGGCGAGCCAATAAAGTTGGCTGCCGGGATCGCCACCATAAAGGTCGCAATCACGCGCGCGCGATATTTCGCCGGAATCCAGTAAGTCAGATATAGGATCACGCCGGGAAAGAAGCCGGCTTCGGCGGCGCCCAGCAGAAAGCGCAGCACGTAGAGCATTTCCGCACTGCTGACGAACGCGGTGCACACCGAGACAATGCCCCAGGTCACCATGATGCGCGAAATCCAGATTTTGGCGCCAATCTTCTGCATCGCGAGGTTGCTTGGCACCTCAAACAGAAAATAGCCAACAAAAAACAGGCTGCTTGCCAGGCCAAACACCGCTTTGCTCAGCCCGAGATCTTCATTCATTTGCAGGGAAGCCATGCCGATGTTGCCGCGATCGATAATGGCGATCAGATAGCAGACGATCAGGAACGGCAGAATGCGCCAGATGACGCGTTTTACGGTCTGCTGCTCAATATCGGGCACAGCGGCCGCGCGGGTTATCTTGTCAGACATAGAGTTCCTCACAGAGTCATGGCTTAACGCAAATCGGCCAGTGTTGTTGTTTTACTCTGTACAACATGCGTGTACATAGTAAAACCATTATGTTTGGCCGCGCGACCCTGCGCAGAAAAATGTGTCCGGGCTGCGTGATTTGTCACAAAAAGGTAGCCAGTTGATTATGGATATGTGATGCAGCTGTCAGTTTCTGCTGCAGCACGGGAAAATACCAGCATTCATTCTGCCAGGCGACAGTGGAATTACTTTGCAACATCTTGCCGTTTACCCGCGGCGTCATTCTGCGGTATACCCATTGCCTCACCGCGTAACGCGCTTATCAGGATGCAAAAATGTTCGTAAAGCACTATGACGTAGATGAAAGCCATATCGATTTTCAGGGCGTGGTCGACGGGCTGTACTACCCGTTTTACATGGAGTGGACGCGCCACGCTTACATGCGCGAGGCGCTGGGTATCGACATTGAAGAAGAGTTCAGTCAGGGCAAGATTTACATGGTGCTGGAGTACACGCTGCGCTTCCGCAAGAGCCTGGTGAAAGGCGATAAGGTGGAAGTCACCTGCGCGCTGGAGCAGAACGAGAAGCGCAATCGCGTGAACTTCGTGCAGCAAATCAAGGTCGACGGCGTGGTGTATGCCGAGGCCACGTTTGTTGCCACCTGTCTCGCCAATGGGCGTCCGTCAATGCCGGAAGCGGTAACGCGCGCGCTCGGCCTGTAACGTTACACACTATGTGGCAGCAGCCTGCTCTATGCCTGCTGCCACTCTGCAACCAGCGTCTCCACCAGCTGTGCCGCCGGCAGCGCGCGCACCCGCGCCACCCCCTGACCCGCCCACTGCGCACCGAAGCCGTCCTCGCCGTGTGCAGCAGCCGCTGCTGCCAGGGCTTTTCCCAGCGCATAGGTCAGCGGATAGTCAGGAATCTCCTCCGGCGTTACGTCATGGCATAATTCACAAAATGCGTTGCGCACGCAGCGCGCCTGACGCCCGGAGATCGCCGCCGTCATTACCGTGCCACGCGCGCCAGCTGCCAGCAGCGCGCGACGATAGGCCGCACTGGCCGCCGATTCGGGACACAGCACAAACGCCGTACCGAGCTGTACACCGCTGGCACCCAGTTTCATCATCGTCGCGATGCCGGCACCGTCCATCACGCCGCCCGCTGCCACCACCGGCAGCGCGGTGTGCTGACGAATCGCCTGCACCAGCGCAACGGTCGAAAGCTGCTGGTCTGGCGCGCCCGGATCAAAATGGCCGCGATGACCACCGGCTTCATAACCCTGCGCCACAATGATATCGATACCACTGCCTGCAATTGCCCGTGCTTCCTGCGGACTGGTGGCGGTCGCCAGCGTGACAATGTCACGTTGCTTTAGCCGGGTGATGGCCGTGGCATCGGGAATGCCGAAATGGAAACTGACCGCCGCCGGCCGCGCCTGCTCCAGCACCGTCAGCATCGCCTCATTGTGCAAAAAGCTCTGATAGATCTCCGTTAGTGCCGGCGGCAGCGCCGTCTGGTACTGCGCAAACTGCGGGCTGAACCGGCTGATCCACGCCGCCTCGCGCGCGGCATCCCGCCTTGCCGGCGCGTGGCAAAATACGTTGACGTTGATCGGGCCACGCGTCAGCGCCTGGGTGTGGGCAATCATTTCTGCCGCCTGCTGCGGTGTCACCGCGCCAACGCTAATCGATCCCAGCGCCCCGGCATTGGATACCGCTGCGGCCAGCTGCGGCGTGGCGACACCGGCCATCGGTGCCTGAATCAGCGGATACTGCAGTTTTAACAGCTGGCACAGCGCGGTCGTCATGGTGGTTTTTCTCCAACCCGTCATCGGGCGTTGATTGCGTCACGTCTCGGGCATTAACATACATTTAACATGCATCTTGTAACAAGTCCGCTAGGCACTTTTCTTACCCGCACGCGCGGTGTTGATCACTTTTTTCTCACATTTTTAACGCCACGGTCGATAATAAAAGTTGCATAGCAAAATCAGCTTTCAGCTTGCGCTGTAACAACATCAGGCAGGTAACACCATTACACACCCCACCTGCGCACATCGGTGCGCAGCGAGACAGCAGCCTGTGCCTGTGGCACGGCTGTAATGGACAACCGGGGAAATCATGCGGTGCCGTCCACTGGACGCGCCGAATGCGTTAGCACGCGCGCATCTGCGCCTGCATTTCGTTCAACAGCATACCAAGCGCCTGAGGTCTCTCATGTTCGGGGTGAAAAAATCGAGCCTTTCTCTGCCATTTGCCAAAAGTGGCGACATTGCTAAGGATATTGAAGCGATAAAGCAGCATGTTGCGTGGATTGAGTTTTCACCGGCCGGTGAAATCCTCAGCGCCAATGCACAATTTTTACAGGTCACCGGCTATCAGCTGCATGAAATTCAGGGACAGCATCACCGGATTTTCTGCAGCCCTGCTTACAGCCAGTCTTCCGACTATTACGCCTTCTGGCAAACGCTGGCCGCCGGCGAATCGGTGAACGGCATTTTTGAGCGTTTTAACAAGCAGCATCAGCGCTTCTGGCTCAGCGCGACCTATTTTCCGGTGAGCGATGAGCGCGGCAAAGTGTACAAAGTGATCAAGGTCGCGAGCGACATCACTGCGCGCCATCAGGAGCTGGAGCATAAAGAGGCGGTGATAACGGCGCTGGATCGATCGATGGCGGTGATTGAATTCACGCCGGACGGTCACATCATTACCGCCAACACCAACTTCCTCACCCACATGGGCTATACCCTGCCAGCCATCGCCGGCCAGCATCATCGCCTGTTCTGCTTCGACAATTTTTACCGCGAGAATCCGGACTTCTGGCGCAAAATCGGCAACGGTCAGCATTTTGTCGGTCGTTTTGAACGTAAGACTGCCAGCGGCGAGCGCATCTGGCTGGAGGCGAGCTACAACCCGGTATTTGACGGCGACGGTAAGGTCTACAAAGTGATTAAGATCGCCTCGGATATCACCGCGCGCGTCGAGGCGGCGAAGCGCGTGGCGGATATCGCACTGACCACCTCTGAGCAGACCTCACAAATTACCGATAACGCCAATGAAGTGCTGGATGAAACGGTGCGTAACTCCGGACTGGTGGCGCAGCAGGTGAATGCCGCCGCCGAAATTGGCGCGCAGCTCACCGCCTCGGCCAGGAGCATCAGCGACGTGGTGGAAACCATCAACCTGATTGCCTCGCAGACCAACATTCTGGCACTGAATGCCGCCATCGAATCCGCGCGTGCCGGCGAGGCCGGACGTGGCTTCAGCGTGGTGGCAGGTGAAGTACGCCGCCTGGCGGCCTCGACCGCCAGCGCCACCAAACAGATTTCCGTGGTCGTGGAGCAAAATGCCGACCTGATCCAGCAGATGTATCAGCAGCTGGATGAGGTCAGGCAATTTGTGGTGACCGAACAGGAGAAGATCAGCGTGCTGTCGCGCAGCCTGCGGGAAATCAACAGTGGCGTACACGAGTTTGTGAACGTCATTCACCGGCTGGATGTGTGACAGCGTACGCGGGAGCGCTGGCTCCCGCGCGTTTACAGCCCACTGCCCGCCTGCGGCGCGGGCTGCCGCTTCCACTTCAGCGCATTACGCAGCGCCGGTTCGGCATATTTACTGATCAGCCAGGCAACGTAATACAGTACGCTGGCCACCACCACCGGCAGCATCGTCATCACCGCCTCATTTTTGATATAGCCATTAAGCTTAATCAATATCGCGATCATTAAATTTTCATGAATCAGATACAGGGCGTAACTGACAAATCCGATGGCGGTGAAAAAGCGCAGGGAAAGCCAGCGCTCAATCTGTCTGGAATAAAAGCTGGCGATAAAAAACAGCATTACCAGTAGCAGCGGTATCACGGCGACCACGCCGCTGTTTTTAACGTAGTAGCTGAAATTAATCAGCAAGGCCAGCGCGGTCAGCGCGTAGTGATAACGTTTATCGCGCCCGTGCAGACGTTCATAAACCAGACAGCCGACCATAAACCAGGCGTAGTGAATAAAACCGAATTTTGAAATGACATCGATTAATAATGGATGGCCGAGTGATTTCAATACCGATGAGGCGGAAAGTAATAACATCGGCACAATCAGCGCCGGCAGACAATATTTACGTCCGAGGGTGAAATAAACCGCGCCAATAATCAGATAAAACAGCGCTTCAACATAGAGAGACCAGAACGATCCGGCCATGGAGCGGAATTCAATGCCGGTGAGCTGCGTCAGCGTCTCAGGATTAATAAATATCAGACCGGGCAGCAGGTTGCGGCTTTCCGCTGTCATCAGCGACCACTCCGGAAAAAAGCCGCCGGCAACGTACAGCAGCAGACTGGCTATCAGCATCGCCGGAAACAGGCGCAGCCAGCGTTTTTTGAGAAAGCTGAGGTAGCCGGATGATTTATCCAGCGTCATAAATATGACAAAGCCGGAGATCATAAAAAACAACTGCACGCCGACCCAGCCAAATGCCAGCAGCGGAATATGCTGGGTAGTGGCGGCATACGGCAACAGTTCGGGCCAGCGGGCATAGGCGTGATAAGCAATCACCAGCAGGATCGCTAATCCGCGCATGCCATCAAGATGCGTGATACGTGGTTGCATAAGTGGTCTCTGGAAAGAGGAGCAGATGAGTTTCAGCAAATTAGCACTGACAACGATTTACACTCAACAAGAATAGTCCTGGATAACGCATCATCATTTAATCAGGAAATTCTTCAGGTCCTGAACGTTAAATCACGCTCTGATAAATTATGGCTGTAATATATTTATCGTCATCAGCATGAAATAAACACTAAGCTATTAACGCAACGGGGAAAGTTTACCGGCATTCGCCGTATTGCACTGGCGCAAACGCAGCGGCAGGGCCTTTTATTAACACACTTTATGCAGATCTGATTACACCACGGCATCGTCGGGCACCTGAACGAATATGCGATCTGTTTTTGCCGCTCCGCTCACGCTTTTTTTACTTTTTCGCCCAGGTTCGGCGCAGTCATGCCGATACTCATAACGTACTTATGAAATATCATTTTACTGGTTTGTGATAAGTCTATGATGGCGAAACGTTCACTGATGGATTTCCCGACCGATGGTCGGATGCGCGGACTGATGCGCCAGCCGATGCTGCTGATGGTGCTGCTGATTTTTCTCTCCTTTATGGTGGCGCTGGTGACGCTGTGCTTTATCGCCAGCGATCTCAACCAGCAGGAGGCGCGGCAAAACCGCCTGCTGCTGGAGAAGGCGTTGCAGACGCGTCAGGAAGTGATGCAGTTTCACCTCTCCGATAATGCAGAATGGGGCGAAGCCTACCAAAACCTGCACCGCACGTTGAATACTGACTGGGCGTGGACGCGGCAGAATCTGGGTGAGTCGCTGTTCCAGACCTTTGCTTATGAGGGCGTGTTTGTCATCGCGCCGCGCGGCGACACGGTCTACAGCGTGATCGAGGGTCAGCTGCAGCAACGCGATTTCACCGGCTGGCTCGGTCGCCAGCAACTGCCCGCGCTGCGTCAGCAATTACAGCACAATGACGGTAAGGCGCTGTCGCGCTTTGTGGTGGTAAATCAGCAGTTAGTGCTGCTGTGCGCGGCATGGATCACCACCGGTGGCGATAACAGCGTGCCGCAGGTGCCCGGTGCGCCATCGCTGATGATCTTTGCCGATCGCCTGACGCCGCAAAAATTACAGCAGCTGGGGCACGAGTACGGCATCAACGCGCTGCGGGTGGAATTCGCTGCACCCCGCGCGCCAGTGGCGGAAAGCCTGCGCCTCGCCGCCGACGGCCATGACGCCACGCTGCGCTGGACCAGCAGCAACCCCGGCGGTAAATTGCTGACCGCCCTGCTGCCGCTGCTGGTGATCGCCATGCTGATCACCCTGTATGGTGCCATCATGCTGATGCGCAACGCGCTGCGTAAGGCGCAGCTCAATGATGAAAATACGCTGCTGCTGGCGCAAAGCCAGCGGGCGCTCAGCGCCAGCGAACGCCGCTTCCGTGATATCGCCGAAATTACCACCGACTGGATTTGGGAGATGGACGACCAGCTGCGCTTCAGCTGGGTTTCCGGCCGCTTCCCGGTAGTGACCGGATTTACCAGCGAGGAGTGGCTGCAGCGCACGCTACTGGATTTCCTGCTGTGCGATGAGCACCAGCGCGCCCGGCTTTTGCAGCTGGCAGACTCGGGCGGTCAGCTTACGCTGAACGGCTGCCGCTATCTCTCTGCTCAGCATCAGCCGCGCTACTGCAATCTGACCCTCAAGCGCGTCAGCCTGGCGCACGGCGTCAGCGGTTTTCGCGGCAGCGCCAGCGACGTAACGCTGGAAGTTGAAGCGCAGGCGCGCGCGCACTATCTGTCGCACTTCGATGAACTGACCGGACTGGCCAACCGCGTGCAGATGCGCGAATTCCTCACGGGGCAGCTGAGCCTGCCGCTGCCGGCGCAGCCGCTGCTGGCGATGATTATGATTGACCTGGATAAATTCAAACCGGTCAATGATCTCTACGGTCATGCGGCGGGCGATCAGGTGCTGCATGCGGTATCAGATCGTATCCGGCGCACGCTCAACGGCAACGGCCTGGTGGCGCGGCTCGGCGGCGATGAGTTTGTGGTGATTCTGCCGGAGGCGGGCAGCCGCGAGCAGGTCGACGCGCTGTGTCAGCAGCTCATCGCCCAGCTCAATCTGCCGTTCCCGGTGTACGACAACGACATCCACATCGGCGGCAGTCTCGGCATCGCGCTGGCCCCGCAGGATGCCGACAACGCCAGCGATCTGCTGCGCTTCGCCGACATCGCCCTGTATAAAGCGAAAAACAGCGGCCGCAACCAGTGGATATTTTTCGACCGTGACATGGAAGAGAAAATTGTGCAGCGGCGCGAAATGGAGCATGAGCTGCGCGCAGCGCTGCAGGAGAACCAGCTGCGGCTGGTGTATCAGACGCGCTATGACCTGATCGCGCAGCGCATCAGCGCGGTCGAGGCGCTGGTACGCTGGCAGCATCCGCGGCTGGGCTTACTGATGCCCGATCAGTTTATTCCGCTGGCCGAAGAGACCGGCCTGATCAGCGCGCTGAGCGACTGGGTGCTGCTCAATGCCTGCGAGGACATCGCCCGCTACCGGCCGGAAATGGCGGTTTCAGTGAATATTTCCGCCAGCGAATTGCAGGATAGCGCCTTAGCCGAACGCATCACCCGGGTGCTGCAGCTCAGCGGTCTGCCGAGCCAGCGGCTGGAAATTGAAGTTACGGAAAACGCGCTGCTGAGCGATCCGGACAAAACCCTGGCGGTGATGCAGGCGGTGAAAGCGCTGGGGGTGAGATTTCTGATTGATGATTTTGGCACCGGCTATGCGTCGCTGTGCTACCTGCGCGCCTTCCCGTTCGACGGCATCAAAATCGATAAATCCTTTATTTTTCCGCTGGCCGATTCGCCCCAGGCGCGCCAGGTGGTGGAAAACATGATTGGACTCGGCAAAGCCTATTCCCTGTCGGTAACTGCGGAAGGCGTGGAAACGCCGGTGCAAATGTCGCAGCTGCAGGAGCTGGCGTGCGATGCCATTCAGGGTTACTACATCGGACGACCGCTGCCGCTGCCGCAAATCTCGACCGAGCCGCCGCAGAGTGAACCGGCGCTGCACATGAATATTTGATAAAAGGTGGCGATCCTTCGCCAGAGGTGATTACAGCGACTGGTGCGCGGTTTCTTTGGCTTTCCATAAGGCAAACAGGGTGATCGCCAGCGCCAGCGTCACATATAGCGACACCCACAGCGTGCTGCCCAGCTCTTTATACAGCGAGGTAATGATCAGCGGGGCAAAACCGCCGCCGATGATGCCGGCCAGCGTATAGGCCAGTGACGAACCGGCATAGCGCACGTGACTCGGGAACTGCTCGGTGACAAACGCCGCCTGCGGACCGTACATCATGGCGTGAATCAGCAGGCCAATCACCACCGCCAGCACAATCAGCCACGGCTGAGTGCTGTCGAGCAGGACAAAAAACACAAACGACCAGACAATAGCCAGCAGCGCGCCGGCAATGTACACCGGACGGCGGCCAAGGCGGTCGGACAGGGCGCCAAACAGCGGCACCGTCAACGCGTTGCCAATCGCGCCGACCATCGTCGCCATCAGCGCCAGCGGACGCGGCAGCTGTAACACGGTGGTGACGTATGTCAGGGTGAACACCACCACCAGCGCGTACAGCACGTCAGAGCCGATGCGCGAGCCGCCGGCGATCAGCAGTTCACGTGGATAGCGCAGGAACACCTCTTTCAGCGGCGTGTGGCTGGTTTTCTCCGCCTGCTGCATCGCCACGAAAGTCGGGGTTTCTTCCACGCCACGCCGCAGCCACAGGCCAAACATCACCAGCAACAGACTGAGCAGGAACGGGATACGCCAGCCCCACTCCTGAAACTGCTCGCCGCTAAGTGACACCGTCACTAAAGTAATAAAACCGGTGCCAATCAGCGTGCCGCAGGAAGGCCCGACCTGGGCGAACGAGGCGTTACGCCCGCGCTTACTGGCTTCGCCGTGCTCCATGGAGAGCAACACCGCGCCGGCCCATTCGCCGCCCAGCGCGATGCCCTGCACAAAGCGCAGCGTCACCAGCAGAATCGGGCTCCAGATGCCCCATAGCGCATAACCGGGCAGCATGCCCATCAGCGCCGTGGTCACGCCCATGATCACCAGCGTGGTGATCAAGACCGCCTTGCGTCCGGCGACATCCCCGAGATGGCCAAAGATAAAACCGCCCACCGGACGCGACACATAACCCACGGCGTAAGTTGAAAACGCCAGAATGGTCCCGACCAGCGGGTCGAAGCTGGGGAAAAACACATGGTTAAACACCAGCGCCGCCATGATGTTGTAAACGGTAAAGTCGTACCACTCCAGCGCGGTGCCGATGGAGCTGGCCGCGGCAAGACGTCCGGTGTGGGTTTTCCCTGCTGCGGCACGCGCGGCGTGCGGCAGAGTTGAATCAGTATTCGCCATGAGCCATCTCCTGTTTAGTGAGCTGCCAGCTGAGCGCATAAAATTCAGCGCGGGCATTGAGCGCCTGTGCCGCGGCGGCCGCCAGTGTCTGGCAGGCATCGGCGCACGAACAGCTGAGCAGCAGCATCGGCTGCATGGCGCGCTGCACCCGATCTTCCTGCGGCAGCGGCGTGCTCAGCGTGGTGTCCGGCGTGAGTAAGCGCGAGGCGATATAGCCCGGCACCGTGGCAACCTGCTGCTGCCAGGCGTTGAGCGTTGCATTTTCAATGCCAGCCTGTAGCGTCAGCACCGCAAGGTGGCTGCCGCTGCCCTGACCGTGCTGCTGAGTGATGGCGCACACGCGGCGCATCGGTTCGATCATCCGCTCCAGGTTTTTAACCGACCACGGCGTCTGGCGCGTAAAGGCGGCGTAGTAATCGGCACTGGTAAAGGTTTCCAGCGAGCGGGTTTCATACAGTCCGAGGTACTTGCGTTCAGCATCCAGCGCCTGATAGCGCGTGCCGCTGAGAAAGCCGTCAATGGCGACGCGCTCGGCGACATGTTCATGGTCATACCATTGATTGAAATCAGCTTCGTTTTCAGCGGCGACGTTGGTGGCGACAAACAGCATGCCGTGAGGATGTGTCATTTTCAGAGACTCCGTTGCAGGATGGATTCAAGCGCCAGCGCCCAGCTGAGCAGCGCGGCATCGTGGCCATGGGTGGCGGCCAGCATCAGACCCACCGGCGCACTGCCGGGCTGATGACAAGGCAGGGAGATGGCGCAGCCGTCCAGCATGTTGATCACGCTGGTGTTGCGCAGCATCAGCAGGTTGACCTGACGATAGCGCTCCGGGTCGTCGAGTTCGGCGATGGTCGGCGCAATCAGCGGCACGGTGGGCAGCAGCAGACCATCGTACGGTGCCACCGCCTGCTCCACCCGCTGCCGCCAGTCGGCGCGCTGCTGATACAACAGTTGTGCGTCGGCCTCGTTCAGCAACGCGCCGCGCTCAATGCGCATCCGTACCTGCGGGTCATAACCCGTCGCGTGCGACTGCAGCAGCGACTGCAGCAGCGACTGATGCCACTGCCAGGCTTCCCAGGCGGTGATGCCACCACGGGCGTTCATGGTTTCCAGTTCCGCCAGTTCAGACAGCGGCAGCTCGGTGAGCGTGGCACCCTGCGCGCGCAGCTGTGCCAGCGCGTGGTGCCACGCCTGGCTGACCGCGAGATCCAGCCCGTCCAGCACCCGGGTCTGTGGAATCGCAAAGTGCGCCCGCGTGATATCACGCTCTGCCAGCTGCAAAGGCCGATCGGCGATGACGCTGTCGAGCAGCCAGCAACTGCGCACGTCATGGGCGATTACGCCAATACTGTCAAGTGCCACCGATAGCGGTAGCGTGCCGGCCTGATTGATGCGGCTGGCACTGGGTTTGAAGCCGGTCAGCCCGCACAGCGCCGCCGGTATCCGCACCGAGCCGCCGGTGTCCGTGCCGACCGCCGCGAGGCACATGCCGTCGGCCACCGCCACCGCCGCGCCGGATGAAGAACCGCCGGGAATGCGTTTTTCGCCGCGCTGCCATGGGTTAGCTGGCGTGCCGTAGTGCGGATTGATACCGAGCCCGGAAAAAGCGAACTCGGTCATGTTGGTTTTGCCGACGATAGCGGCACCGGCCTGTTTCAGCTGCTGCACGATATGCGCGTCGCGCGCAGCGGGCGGTGCATCCGCCAGCACGCGCGAGCCGGCGCAGGTGGGTTCGTCCGCCACATCAAACAGGTCTTTGATGCTGATTGGCAGTCCATCAATCGGGCTGCGCGGCTGTTGCTGTTGCCAGCGCGTATCAGCCTGCTGCGCCTGCTGAACGGCGCTGTTGGCGTAGGTCCGCGTAAACACGCGTGCGCCTTCGCCCGACGGGTGCTCAGCGGCGCGTAGTGCCTGTTGCGTCGCGGCGCTTGCGGTGAGGTCTCCGGCGCGCAGTTGCTGGCTCGCCTGCCATAAGGTGGTCATACGCGTCTCCTCAGGCAATCACCGGCAGCGTGCCGGTGACATAGTGGTGTTCCAGCGTGCGATTCAGCAGCGGATCGTGCAGCGCCATGCGGAACTCGCTGGCCGGACGGATGCCACCAATCGCGCTCAACGTGCCGCATGACATCGCAAAGCCTTCGCTGACCGGGCGATCGCCAAAGTAGCGCGCCAGCAGATCCCTCGGCGTGAGCAGAGAGTCGAGCGTGCCCTGCTGATAAGTCACCCAGTCGCCGTTGACTTTGATCCACGCGCGCAGCTCCAGCCGATCCCAGTGCGGCTCAACCTCTGCCATACGCCACGCATGACCGGCGACCGGCTTAACGCAGGCCTGCTTCGACAGTGCCACGCTGAAGGTTTCCAGGTGACGGTCAGTGTGATCGGAAATCAGCGACACCCAGTATTCGCCGCGATGGAAAAACACAAACGGCTCGGCTTCGCCGGAGGTTTGCTCGCCCACCACTTCCAGCGGGCTGTGCTGCGCCAGCTGCTGGGTGGCTACGCGATAAAACAGCGGGACTGCACCAGGTGCGGGCACGCCCAGCGCCTCCAGCTCCCTGATATGGTGCAGCACCGCCGCCTGGTCGCGTCCTACCCAACCGGCAATCACCAGCTGGTTGATGTCGACATCCAGTACGGAGGCGCCTGTTGCGTCGGTTGTAAAGCGTAAATGCATGCGATGATCTCCTGATGAAAAATGCGTGTGAAATTTCACTGCAATTTCAAGATAGCCATTTTCATGCCAGGTTTTTGTGTAAGATGTCTCAGTACCCCAATAAGGATCTGCGTGATGAGTGATTCAGTTGCTGAAAATGTGAAGTCACAGGCCGGACATAAAAGCGTTTCATTGAATGAACAGGCCTATCTGGCGTTCAGGCATCGCCTGATTACGCTGCGCTATAAGCCGGGTGAATATCTCAATACCGCGCAGGTGATGGAGGATCTGGCAATGGGCCGCACGCCGGTTAATCAGGCGGTACACCGGCTGGCGACCGAAGGGTTACTGCAGATTATTCCGCGCAAGGGCGTGATGGTGGCACCGCTGTCAATTGACGATGCGCTGGAGCTGATTGAAGTGCGGCTGGTGAATGAAGCGCTGTGCCTGCGACTGGCGACGCAGCGCGTCAATCCGGCGCAGATTGCCCAGCTACAGGCACTGAATCAGCGCATCGCCGCCGCCAGCGTGGCGCGTGACCGCGAGCAGATGATGCTGCTGGACCGCGAATTTCATCAGGTGCTGGCTGACATCGCCGGCAACGGTCGTCTGTCAGATATTCTCAGCATCATCCACGCCCAGGCGCAGCGCTTCTGGGCAACCACCCTGTCGAGCGCGCAGCACATGCAGGAGGTGATTGCCGAGCACGACGCGATCATTGCGGCGCTGGCGCAGGGTGACGTGGCACGGGCAGAAGAGGCCGCGCGCGTGCACATCTATTCGTTCAAGCAGGCGCTGCTCAACGCCTGATTTCAGCCAGAATAAAACGGGCCGGGACCGACGGATTCGCGCAGAATCAGTTCGCCGGCAAAGGTTTTGCGATTGCGCATTTCGCCGCCGTCCAGCATCGACACCAGCCGTTCAATGGTTTCCTCGATCATGCCGGTCACCGGCATACGCACGCTGGTCAGCGCCGGGATGGTATAGGGCGCCAGCGGAATATCATCGAAACCCAGCACCGCCACCTGCTGCGGCACGCGAATGTTATGCGCCGCCAGCGCTTTCAGCGCGCCCACCGCCATCTCATCATTACTGGCGACCAGCGCGCTAAACGGTTTACCGCGCGCCAGCAACGTTTCCACCGCCGCCGCCCCGTGCTGCGCCTGCCATTTGCCCTCCACTACCAGCGCGTCATCCGCCACCAGCTGATGCTGCGCCAGTGCCGCGTGATAACCGGCCAGCCGCTCGCGCCCGGTCGGCGAGTCAAGCGATCCGGTGATAAAAGCAATATCGCGATGGCCGAGCGCAATCAGTTGCGCCACCGCCTCGGCGCTGGTGCGCTGCTGATCGGAGTAGATACAGTAACTGTCGTGCTGACGCAGCCGGCGGTTGATCACCAGAATCGGGTGGCGGTGCTGGGCAATAATACTGTCCATCTCATCGATGGTAAGAAAACGCGGATAGATGATCACGCCATCGCAGCGCAGATCGAGCAGAAACTGAATCGCCGCACGCTCCTCTTCGGCGCTGTGTTTGCCATCCACCAGCAGTAGCTGACGGCCCTGCTGCTCAAGAATACGCGCCGAATGCTGCATCATTTCGCTGAAATAGCTGCCGGTATACAGCGTGTTGGTGATCACCAGGCCGATGGTCTGGCTGGATTTAGTCGCCAGATTGCGCGCCAGCAAATTCGGCCGGAAGCCGGTCTCGGCAATCGCCTGGTACACCCGATCGCGCTTCTCCTGGCTGACGTAGCCGTTGCCGGACAACACGCGCGACACCGTCGCTTTTGACACGCCGGCCTGTTTTGCCACCTCAAGTATGGTTGCCATGCTTCACTCTGCTTCGCTGCTCATCGCCTCAGTGTACCTAAGCGATGAATAAGACGGGGAATTTTCTTGCCGCCCTGCGCATGCGGGTGAAGATCCCGCCGCACGCCAGCCGATCAACATCACAAAATTAAAACGAGAATGGCGATTTTTCTTGTCTGAATGAATGCGCCTGTTCATGATTTTGTGAAACCGGTTTCTCATGAACACATAACAGCCAGACGAAACCGACGTTTCCTCTACCCTACAATCAGAGACAAACATTCATGGCGACCAACTACGCTGACGCCGCGCGAGCCATTGTGGCTTCGCTCGGCGGATTAGAGAATATTGAAGCCGTTACCCACTGCATGACGCGCCTGCGCTTCGTGGTGAAAGACAGCGCGCGCGTCGACAACGCCACGCTGAAAGCCATTCCCGGCGTAATGGGCGTGGTGCACACCGACAGCCAGTGTCAGGTGATCATTGGCAACAACGTCAATCTCGCCTTTCAGGAAGTGATGAAACTTGGCACGCCAGACAACAGCGGCAGCGCGCCGGTGAAACGGAAAATCACGCTGCGCAGCATCGGCGCGGGCATTCTTGATGCGCTGGTCGGCACCATGTCACCGCTGATCCCGGCGATCATTGGCGGATCGATGGTCAAACTGCTGGCGATGATGCTGGAAATGGGCGGCGTGCTGACCAAAGGCTCGTCGACGCTAATCATCCTGAATGTGATCGGTGACGGCGCCTTCTTCTTCCTGCCGGTGATGGTGGCGGCCTCGGCGGCGCTGAAATTCAAAACCAACATGTCGCTGGCGATTGCCATCGCCGGCGTGCTGGTGCATCCCAATTTTATCGATCTGATGGCCAAAGCGGCGCAGGGCCAGGTGGTGGAGTTTGCTTCGGTGCCGGTCACCGCGGTGAAATACACCTACACGGTGATCCCTGCGCTGGTGATGACGTGGATTCTGTCGCACATCGAATACTGGGTTGATCGCTTTACCCCGGCGGTGACCAAAAACTTCCTTAAACCGATGCTGATTGTGCTGATTGCCGCGCCTATCGCCATCGTCCTGATTGGCCCGCTCGGTATCTGGATCGGCAGCGGTATCTCCGCGCTGGTGTACACCATACATGGGTATCTCGGCTGGCTGTCGGTGGCGATCATGGGCGGGCTGTGGCCGCTGCTGGTGATGACCGGCATGCATCGCGTGTTTACCCCGACCATCATTCAGACCATCGCTGAAACCGGCAAAGAAGGCATGGTGATGCCGTCAGAAATTGGTGCCAACCTGTCGCTGGGCGGCTCATCGCTGGCGGTGGCGTTCAAAACCAAAAATCCGGAACTGCGGCAGACGGCCTTCGCAGCGGCGGCTTCCGCTATTGTCGCGGGCATTTCCGAACCGGCGCTGTACGGCGTGGCGGTGCGGCTGAAGCGTCCGCTGATTGCCAGCCTGATCAGCGGCTTTATCTGTGGCGCGGTGGCCGGCATTGGCGGCCTCGCCAGCCACTCAATGGCCTCACCGGGCCTGTTTACCAGCGTACAGTTTTTCGATCCCACTAACCCGATGAGTATCGTCTGGGTGGCTGGCGTGATGGTGCTGTCAGTGGTGCTGTCGTTTGTTCTGACGCTGATGCTTGGCTTTGAAGATATTCCGGTGACGGACAGCGCGCCGCGCAGCAGTAAGTCAGAAGCGGCAAAGCCGGTTAGCGCAAATTAATAATGGACTGTGATTGAGGTGAGTGATGTCTGAAGTGACATTTCCTGCGGGATTTTTATGGGGCGGCGCGTTAGCCGCCAACCAGTCAGAGGGGAGTTATCGCGCTGGCGGTAAAGGCTTAACCACGGTGGACATGATTCCACACGGCGAGCACCGCATGGCGGTTAAGCTGGGGCTGGAACCGCGCCTGACGCTGCGCGACGATGAGTTCTACCCGAGCCACGACGCCATCGATTTTTATCACCGCTATAAAGAAGATATCGCCCTGATGGCCGAGATGGGCTTCACGGTATTTCGCACTTCCATCGCCTGGAGCCGTATTTATCCCAACGGCGATGAGCTGACGCCGAACGCGGAAGGTATCGCCTTCTATCGCAGCGTATTTGAGGAGTGCCGTAAATACGGCATAGAACCGCTGGTGACGCTGTGTCACTTCGATGTGCCAATGCATCTGGTCACCGAATACGGCTCGTGGCGCAACCGTAAAATGATCGATTTCTTCGCCCGCTACGCCCGCACCTGCTTCGAAGCGTTTGATGGTCTGGTGAAGTACTGGCTGACCTTTAACGAGATCAACATTCTGCTGCACAGCCCGTTCTCCGGTGCCGGTCTGGTGTTTGCACCAGATGAGCATCACGAGCAAGTGAAGTATCAGGCAGCGCATCATGAACTGGTTGCCAGTGCGCTGGTGACCAAAATCGCCCATGAGATCAATCCGCAGAACCAGATTGGCTGCATGCTGGCCGGCGGCAACTTTTATCCGTGGTCCTGCAAGCCGGAAGATGTGTGGGCCGCGTTACAGAAAGATCGCGAGAATTTATTCTTCATCGATGTCCAGGCGCGCGGCGCTTACCCCGCGTATGCCGCACGGGTATTTCGCGAGAAAGGCGTAGAGATTGTCATGGCGGAAGGCGATGACGAACTCCTGCACCACACCGTCGATTTCATCTCCTTCAGCTATTACGCCTCACGTTGCGCCTCGGCAGAGATGAATGAACAGAACAGCAGCGCCGCCAACGTGGTGAAGTCGTTGACCAATCCGCATCTGACGCGCAACGCCTGGGGCTGGGGCATTGATCCCCTCGGCCTGCGCATCACCATGAACATGATGTACGACCGCTATCAGAAGCCGCTGTTTCTGGTGGAAAACGGTCTCGGTGCGCACGATGAAATCACCGCCAGCGGGGAAATCGAAGACGATTACCGCATCAGCTATCTGCAGCAGCACATTCGCGCCATGGGTGAAGCGATTGCAGACGGCGTGCCGGTGATGGGCTATACCACCTGGGGCTGCATCGATCTGGTCGCAGCGTCGACCGGGGAAATGAGTAAACGCTACGGGTTTGTCTATGTCGATCGCGACGACCACGGCCATGGCACGCTCAACCGGCTGCGCAAAAAATCCTTCTGGTGGTATCAGCGAGTGATTGCCAGCAACGGTCAGGATTTAGATTTTTAATTAAAAAAATGCGGCGAGTGGCGCTGAAAGTTCGTTCAGTTCAGGGCCATTCAGCCATCAAGCGGAAATTCGCCAGCACCGGCCATTATATTTCGCGAAAAAAACCGCTGCGGCACAAATTACGCTAACCGAATATTCGGTGCTGGCCGTTGTTATTACGCCAATCCTGCTGAGTTTTTATTCATTCTTCTTTTAATACTCTATTTAAATCCGGTCCTGACGAATTTATTCTTCCCTGCCCGCTCGCGGTGCCAGCGTCCGTACGGCGATACTCTTTTGTACAGGGCGATGGTACTATTTCCCGGTTGCTGTTCAGAGATAGCGCTATGTTACAACTACAATTAAAAATGAAGGGAGCCAGCCTGTTGCTGTGTTTATTGCAGCGTGCTCGCGTCTTACTTTCCCTTAGTTCTCTTATTTATCTCCTCTGTCTCCCTGCTGCCCAGGCGGCCGGCAGTGCGGTTCAGCGTGACGATCAGGCTAACCGTATCGTCAGCGGCATTATCAGTTTTAGCCACTGGCCGCAGTTAACTCAGCCACCACAGCTGTGCGTATTCACTTCAGCTCAACACCTTGCGCTACCGCAGGGCCCGACGCCGTTCAGCGTGGTGTGGATCGATCAAGCCAGCGACCTCAGCCGCCAGCGCTGCGATGCCGTCTATTTCGGCGATCAGACGCCGCAGCAGCAAACTGCGCTACTGGCGACGCTGCAGGGTAAAGCCATTTTGTCGATCGCGGAAAATAACCCGGACTGCACGGTGGGCGCGGCGTTCTGTCTGATCTTTAATCGCGATCACACCGCGTTTTCGGTCAACCTTGACTCACTGGCGCGCAGCGGTGTCAGAGTGAGCCCGGACGTGTTGTTGCTGTCCCGCAAAGGAAGCAAATAAGATGAAGTTTGATAGCATAAAAAAAGATAAATCATCGATTCGCAATAAGTTGCGTCGAATCAGCACCGTCAATGCCGCCGTGATATTACTGCTGTGCTGGCTGCTGCTGACGTCGACGTCTTTGCTGTTTATTAAACGCTATGAGAAAAGAAACCTCGAGCTTATTGCCGCCACACTCAGCACCAGCCTGACCGCCGCAACGGTATTTGAAGACAGTTACGATGCGCGTAACAAAATTGCTCTGCTCGGTAATGAAGGGATGTTTGCCTCCGCCAAACTGGTCACGGCGGGCAACACCGTACTGGTGGACTGGCACGATCGCCAGCAAGAGAGCGGCTGGTATGAAACGCTGCTGCGACGCTGGATCTATCAGCAGCCGCTGGCGATCGATATTAATCACGCCGAAGCCAAAGTCGGCCACTTAATGCTGGCCGGTACCGTCAGCGGCGCCGCCGATTTCATTCGTTATTCGGTGATGATTTTATCGATTGGCATGCTGTGCGTGCTGGTGATTTCCTGCCTGCTGAGTGAATTTCTGCATCGCGGCATTCTGCGCTCGCTGCGCAACATCACCAGCGCCATCCATTACGTGATTCGCTCCGGCGATTTCTCAACGCGCGTGCCGCAAAATCCGACCAAAGAGTTCCAGCTGTTTTCGGAAGATCTGAACTCGCTACTGAGCGAAATGCAGACGCTGAAAGCCTCGCTGCTGCGCGATAACCGTTCGCTGGCGGCGAAAGCACTGGAGGATCCCTTAACCGGACTGGCCAATCGCTCGGCGTTTGTTGGTCGCCTGTCGCAGCTGCTGGATCAGCAGCTGGCGCATGAAAATTTTGTGCTGCTGTTTCTCGACGGCGACCGCTTCAAAAGCATTAACGACAACTGGGGCCATGCCGCCGGTGATGAAGTATTGAAGGCCATCGCGGCGCGCCTGAGCGCGCTGGCGTATCAGGATGATCTGGTGGCGCGGCTCGGCGGTGACGAGTTTGCCATGCTGATCACCAGCCGCACTTCCGAAGCCGATCTGCAGCAGCTGACGGAAGATATTCGCACCGCAATCGCGCAATCGATCGTCATTTCGGAAGGCACACAGATCACCACATCGGTGACCATCGGCTACGCCTGGTCACAGCACGGGGATTCGGTGGCGTCGATTCTGGAGCGCGCCGATATGCACATGTATAAAAACAAAGGAATGAGTAAGGTACGCGTATGAAACTGAAATCATGTTTGCTGGTCATGGTGCTGGCGTGTGTCGGCTGTCAGTCTACCGGGCGCTTCAGTGAGGCGCAGATTCAGGCGATGCGCAACGCCGGCTTTAGCGAAAATGCCGAAGGTTGGGGGCTGGGCCTGTCCGATAAGATTCTGTTTGGCATCAATGAATCTGACCTGACGCCGGCCAGCAAAACCAGCATTGCGCAAATGGCGAAAAGCCTGGCCGCCACCGGCATCGAACATCTGCGCGTCGACGGCCACACTGACAACTACGGCAAAGCGGATTACAACCAGCAGCTGTCGCTGAAGCGCGCCAACGCGGTGGCCGATCAGTGGGCTGCGGGCGCGGCGATTCCACGGGGCAATATTGTGACGCGCGGGCTGGGCATGAGTGCGCCGGTCGCCAGCAATAACAGTGCACAGGGCCGGGCGCAAAATCGCCGCGTCGCGATTGTGATTACCGCGCCGTAAGCGGTTAATCAGCGCGTCTGCGCATAGTGATACAGGCGGTCGCGCGCGAGGTTCTTCATTTTCACTTCGCACATGATGTCGAAGCGATCAAACGACAGCGCCCAGTCATTCAGCGTCTGATTGAAATAGTAGTCAGAATGGGCGCGCAGCTTCGGCTTTGAGGCGGCGAGTTGATCCTGATCGGGGAAGCCGCTGTCCGGGATCAGCCCTTCCTGGGCGATCGAATAGTGCAGCACCGGTCGCACGCCGCGCCACGATTCCAGAATCAGCGCCACGCGTTCATCGCTGGCCTGAATAAACTGGTTCTCTTTCACCCAGTGATGGTGAATATCCAGCACCACCGGGCAGAGCGCGCGCGCCTGCAATACGTCATCCAGCGAGCAGGAAATTTCGTCATTTTCCACCGTCAGCATGTTGCGGGCTTCCGGGCTGAGGCGCATAAATGCCGCGCGAAAGCCTTCAATACCGCGCTTGCCGTTCATGTGGATGTTGATTTTAAAATCCTGGAACTGCCTGCCGTAGCCCATCAACACCGCGCACAGCGTGTGATACTCGACATCTTCCAGCGCCCGATCCACCACGTCATCATTATCCGAAGCCAGCACCGTATACTGACCGGGATGGAATGACAGGCGAATGTTATGCGCGCGGGCAAATTCGCCGCAGCGGCTAAACAGTGGCTGCAATTCGGGCAGAATATCGCCATACAGTTCAGTGGCCAGCGGCACGGTGTACAGCGGCAGCAGATCGCTGCCGATGCGCATCATGCGCAACGCATCCGGCTGCTGCGCCAGCTGTTCCAGCGTCAGAGAGAGGTTCTGCAGGTTATTTTGTGCCAGTGCCAGCAGCAGCGTGGCCGCCGCGTTACGCTCCATAGCGAGAAAGCGTGTGCGGGTGGTGGTTTTAAATGGAAATGGCTGTTTAGCCTCAGAATCAAAGTACTTACACGCAAAACCCAATTTCATTATGTTCCCCTTCAGGTCAGCTAGTGAGTCTAGCTGCCGCTGGCAATTATGCGAGGAACGCCGCGTGATTAAACGGGCAGCCGCCTTGCACGGCTGCCCGCACTGTTACACGCTCGGGTAAGTGATATTGCTGCCCGGCGCTTCACGATGCAGATGGATAAAGTTCAGGTGACGCTCGTACTGATCGAGAATGTCGATGATCACCTGCTCCTTGTTGTAGTCCATCAGATCGTTGCCCTGGCTGCCCTCCAGCAGGAAGGTTTCCAGCCGGTAATAGTGCGACTTACCGCTGCGGGCGCGATAGGTAAAGCCCGGCACCGAGTACTGCTGCGGCCACACCTGATAGACGAAATCCTGCTCCTCGCCGAGGTGCACGCGCAGATCAAGGTAGCCCAGCGGCTGGCCCTCTTCCGGCGCAACGCTCTCCAGCGATACGCGACCGCCGCGCAGCTCCAGCTCTTTGGCGACATCCTGCATCGCCGGATAGATCACCGTTTCCATCATCTGCTGGGTATAGCGCGTGCCCGGGTAGTTCATCAGGCGCGACAGCCGCTTTTTCCAGCTCAGACGATCATTGCTCGCCGGAATATAGGGCGCGGTATCACGGCTGGCGCTGGCGCGGCGGTGATCTTCCACTTTGAGTGATTTATACAGCCCGGCCATCACAAAGAAGATCACGAAGCTGAACGGCAGACCCATGATCACCGTGGTGTTTTGCAGCGCAGAGATGCCGTTGGTCATCAGCATGCCCATGGTCAGCACGCCAATCGCCACCGACCAGAAAATGCGCAGCCAGTTTGGCGCATCGCTATTGATATCTTTCAGCTTCGAGGTGAAGTTCCCCAGCACCAGCGAGCCGGAATCCGCCGAGGTAACATAAAACAGCATGCCGGTAATGGTGGCGACCGAGGCGCTGAACTTAAACGCCGGATACTGCGCCAGCAGGCTGTAGAACCCGCGCTCGGCATGCGCCATCACTTCCTGGGCAAAACCGGCATCGCCGTGGATGATCTCGTACAGCGCCGCGTTACCGAACACCGACAGCCACAGCAGCGTGAAGGTGAACGGGATAATCAGCGTGCCGAGCACAAACTCACGGATGGTGCGGCCACGGGAAATACGGGCGAGGAACAGGCCGACAAACGGCGACCACGCCACCCACCACGCCCAGAAAAACAGCGTCCAGCTGTTCATCCACTGCGTCGGACGATCAAACGCAAAGGTGTTGAGCGTCATGCCCATAAAGCGGTTGATGTAATCACCGACGTTCAGCACCAGCGCGTTGAGCAGGAAATCCGTCTTGCCCATAAACAGCACAAACAGAATCAGACCAAGCGCCAGCGCGACATTCAGCTCCGACAGAATGCGGATGCCTTTATCCACGCCCGAGGTCACCGAAATGGTGGCAATCACCACCGACAGTACAATCAGCGCCATCTGCGCCGTCAGCCCTTCCGGCACATCAAATAACACTTTCAGCCCGTAGTTGAGCTGTACCACGCCGATACCCAGCGTGGTGGCGATACCAAAAATGGTACCGATCACCGCCGCGATATCCACCGTGTGGCCAATCGGGCCGTTAATGCGCTTGCCGAAGATCGGATAGAGCGCCGAGCGAATGGTGAGCGGCAGATTATAGCGGTAGCTGAAGTAGCCGAGCGCGATGCCCATCAGCGCATACATCGACCAGCCGGTCAGACCGTAGTGAAACAGCGTCCACACCATCGCCTGTCGCGCCGCTTCCAGAGTTTGCCCGGCCCCTTCCGGCGGCTGCATATACTGCGTGACCGGTTCCGCCACCGAGAAGAACATCAAATCGATGCCGATGCCGGCGGCAAACAGCATCGCCGACCAGCTCAGCAGACTGAATTCGGGTTTGGACTGCTCCGGGCCCAGCTTGATGGCGCCGTAGCGTGAACAGGCCATATAGATGACGAAGACGATATACAGCGTGGCGGCCAGCATGTAGTACCAGCCAAAAGTGGACGATACCCAGTTGACGGCGCTCTGGATCCAGCCGGCAGCGAGATCGCTGTACAAAATGGTGACAAGTGAAAATGTCAGAATCAGTCCGGCAGAGGTGTAAAACACCACGGGATTGATTCTGTCTTTTTCACTGGCAGGTGGATTAATCATCGGTTACCTCTGGT